>DASXFZ010000022.1 GCA_036489315.1 Candidatus Cybelea sp. | reverse complement strand
ACGGGTATCCGCCCGGCGGCCCAGCCGGCGGTGTTTAGGGCGCCGCTGCGCTCGGGGGCTTCGACCACGAGGACCGCGTCGCTGAGCGCGGCGACGATGCCGTTACGCTGCAAAAACTGACCCGGCCGGGCCGGTTCGCCGGGCGGATAGGGCGAGAGAACCGCGCCGCCCGCAGCCAGCATCCGCTCGGCGAGTTCCAGGTTACGCCCTGGAAAGAAACGGCGGTGCCCGCCGCCGATGACGCCGACCGTCGGAGCCCTCGCGTCCAAGGCTCCTTCGTGCGCGGCAGCGTCGATTCCAAGCGCCAATCCGGAGACGATGCAGCAGCCCGCACGACCCAGCTCGGCCGCCCAACGCCGAGCCACGCCGCGGTCCGTACGCCGTCGCGGCGCGCGTCCCGACGATCGCAACACAAGGGTGCGCTAGCGCGCTCAAGCTGCCGCTGCACCACAGGCCGCCGGCGACGGCTTCGAAGCCGCGGCCGGTTCGCGCAACCTCGATTCGCTCCCGGGTCTCGAAGATCGGCTCGTGCATCGCCGGCTCCATCACGCCCTGGCCACGCCCGTGCAAGAGATGCTCGCCAGGGGGAATCGGGAGCGCCCGACGGAATAGGCGGGCCGAACGGAGGTAGCACAGTTGGCAGCAGAAGCCTATTGCGTCAAGTGCAAGGCGAAGCGGGAGATCAAAGACGCAGTCCAGATCACGATGAAAAACGGTCGTCCGGCAACCGAGGGCAAGTGCCCCGTTTGCGGGACCAAGATGTTCAAAATCGGCGCCGCGAGCTAATCTTTGGCCGCGCTCCCGTTGCCGGGCCGCTGAAATCAGCGGCCCTTTTTGCTCTCCAGCGTTCCCTAACCCACCACTAGTGACGTATAATACGCTCGCCCACAAGATATGCCGTGGGGGGGATATTTACCACTGACTTGCCCGACCTGTCGTAAGAGCGAGACCCGCGTCGTCGACTCGCGCGACGACGAAACCGTGGTGCGCCGCCGCCGCGAGTGTCTGGATCCGCGCTGCAAGCACCGCTTTACGACCTACGAACGCATGGAAGTGCCGCGCCTCTTCGTCGTCAAAAAGGATGGCCGGCGGGAACAGTACAGCCGTGATAAGATTTTGGCCGGGCTGCGAAAAGCGTGCGAAAAGCGGCCGATCTCCGAAGGGCGTATGGAGGCGGTGGCCGCCGATTTGGAACGCGAACTCTTCGCCCGCGGAGAGAGCGAGGTACCCTCGGCGATGGTCGGCGAGAAGCTCATGGAAGCGCTGCGAAAACTCGATCCGGTCGCGTACATTCGCTTTGCTAGCGTCTATCGATCGTTCCGCGATATCGAAAGCTTCCGAGAAGAGCTCGCTCAGCTTTAGTGGAGACCGCATAGTGGAGCGCGTGCGTGTCGCGGTTGCGCGCCTGCCGCAAGGCGAAGGTCTGCCGTTGCCTGCATATATGAGCGAGCATGCCGCGGGCGCCGATCTCTGCGCGGCGATCGGCGATCAGCTTACGCTGCTGCCGGGGGCGCGCGCACTCGTGCCGACGGGTCTCTCGATCGCTCTTCCGCCCGGCTACGAGGCACAGGTTCGGCCGCGGAGCGGGCTTGCTATTCAAAGCGGCGTCACGTGCCTCAACTCACCCGGGACGATCGACGCCGACTATCGCGGCGAGGTTTGCGTGGTGCTCGCAAACCTTGGAAGCAAACCGGTTCTCATCAATCGCGGCGATCGCATCGCCCAGATGGTCGTCGCGCCGGTCTCGCGTGCCGAGTTTGAAGTTGTCGAGGAGCTCCCGCCCAGTCCGCGCGGCGAAGGAGGCTTCGGTTCGACGGGCGTCGTCCCGTGAACGTGTACATTACCGGCCGGGGCGCGGTCGGTACGTACCTCGGCGACCTGTTGCGTTCGGTCGGAGTCGACGTCGCCTACGCACCGCGCGACCTCTCGGCCGTTCGGCCGTACGATGCCGACGTGGCGATTATTGCGACCAAGTCCTACGACACCGACGGTGCAATCGAAACCCTGCGTGCGGCGATCGCCTATCCGGAGAAGTGCGTCTTCGTCTCGCCGCAAAACGGCGTCGGCAACGAGGAGAAGCTGGCGGCCGCGTTCGGCCCCGACAACGTCGTGGCCGCGGCGCTCACGACCCCGGTCGACCGCGATCGAGACGGAAACGCCCATCCTGCGAAAGACGGCGGCGGCCTCGCGCTCGCGCCGATCGGCTCCAACGCATACAACTGGCTCTCGGCGACCTTCGCGAGCACCGGGCTAAACGTGAAGGTGGTCGAGGACTGGCGTGCGCTCAAATGGAGCAAGCTGGCGCTCAACGTGGTGGCTAACGCGAGCTGCGCCATTCTCAACGTCCTGCCGAACCGCTTCGTGCACTTCGATAAGATCTTCACCCTCGAAATTCGCATGATACGCGAAGTTCGGGCGGTGATGGCGGCTCATCGGATCGAAGCGATCGATCTCCCTCGCTACCCGGTACGCGCGCTCTTCGGCGTCGCGACGCTTCCGAGCCCGGTTGCACGAACGCTGCTGGCGCACACGATCGCCGGAGCTCGCGGGACGAAGCCGCCGTCGCTGCTCATCGATCTCCGCCGGGCGAGGCCGCGCACCGAGGTCGACGTGCTCAACGGGGCGGTAGCCGCGGCCGGACACGAGGTGGGCGTGCCGGTTCCCGTCAACTCGGTCTACACGCGCGTTCTCAACGACATCGCGCATACGCCGCCCCTCTGGGCAAAGTATCGAGAGCATCCGGACCGGCTCGAAGCCGAGGTCGAGGCCGAAGTAAAGCGCGTGAAAGTATTAGCGCGCCGCTAGCACGAACGAAGCCGCGAGCAAATGCGCGATCCTAACGTTCCCGAATCGCTCGAAGGCTGGTGGATTCTCCATCGCATGTTTGCGTTCGACCGGCGCGCGTGGGACGCGCTGCCGGAAAAGCGCCGCAACAGATACTCGGGCCACGCGGCCGACCTCGTCGATCACCTCAAAGGCAGCGACGAGGGCGACGTCGGGCTCACCCAGATCGTCGGTCACAAGGGCGATCTTATGCTCACGCACTACGCACGAACCTTCGACGGCCTCGCCTACGCGCAGACGCTCGTCGATAAGCTCGAGCTGCGCGCATTCTTGCTGCCTGCGGGCTCGTACGTCTCGGTGCTCGAGCTCGGGCTCTACGACGCGACCGGAAAAATTCACGCCGAGCTCAGCGGCCGCGGGCTCGCCCCTCACTCTCCGGAATGGATCGCCGGCTTCGACGAACTCGTGCGCAAGCAAGCCGAGAACCCTCACATCGGCCCGCGCCTGTGGGCGAAGATTCCCGCGCGGCGCTATCAGTGCTTCTACCCGATGAGCAAACGGCGCGGCGAAGTGCAGAACTGGTACATTCTCGGCTTCGAAGCGCGCGCGAAGATGATGAGCGAGCACGGTGTGGTCGGCCGCTCCTATCACGGCCGGGTAACCCAGGTAATCTCCGGCTCGATCGGGTTCGACGATTTCGAGTGGGGCGTCGATCTCTACGCCGACGATCCGCTCGTCTTCAAGAAGCTCGTCTACGAGATGCGCTTCGACGAGGCCAGCGCGCGCTATGGCGATTTCGGGTCCTTTTGGGCCGGCCTGCAGTTCTCACCCGGGGAGCTCCCGGCTTTTCTTGACGGCGACGCGATCCCGCAGTTCGAAGTTCCCGAGCAGTAGCTCGTCGACGTTACGGCGCGGCGAGGCCGTACGGGCCGTTGCCGAGCGGAATCGTTCGCCGCACTCTGCCCGTCGCAACGTCGATGAGCGTGGCCGTATTGTCGCGCGAGGAGAGCACGACGGCGGTGCCTCCGTCGCGCGTGAAGGCAACGCCCGCCGGAGCGCCGCCCGCCTCGAGCGCGGCTCGCGCCGTACCGCTGCGAAGATCGATTGGAGTTATCGTCGAGTTCGCATGGTTCGAAACGTACGCCAGGTTTCCGTCGGGAGAAATTGCGATCGCCACGGGGCCGACGCCGACACGAATCGGTGCTAGTGCCCGGGCGGTTCCCGAAATATCGACCGGCATGACGTCGTTCGACGCGCTTTCCACGACGTAGAGCCGCCGGCCGTCGAGCGAAACCGCCATTCCCCACGGCCGCTCGCCCACCGCGATCTCGCCCCCGACGCTGCGAGTGCGCAAGTCGACGGCGGTGACGGTGTTTGAGCCGCTGTTGCTAACGTAGAGCATCGCGCCGTCGGGACGCACGGCGATGCCGCGCGGCGCGAGGCCGACGTGCAGTGTCGTCGTCGCGCGCAAGCCGGCCGTGTCGATCGCTTCGATCGTGGCGTCGTCGCCGTTGACGACCCACAGCGTCTTGCCGTTGGGTTCGAGCGCGAGTGCGAACGGATCGTTGCCGACGCGAACGTCGGCGACGGCGCGGCCGGACGAAGTATCGATGACGCGGACCGCATTTGCTCCGGCATCGGCGACGTAAAGGCGATCGCCCTTTGACGAAAGGACCGCCGCGCGCGGTTCCTCGCCGGCAGGAATCGTGGGTCCGGCGTATCCGGTCGCGAGATCTAGCGGAGTGACGTCGTTTCCAAAGCGGTTCGTCGCGTAGGCCATCGAAGCCGGGTTGCCGCCGCGCGTAACGCGCACGTAAAGCTCCAGGTGCTCGAGCCGTGCCCGATTGCTCGCGCTCGCATCGATCCGGACGGCGTACAAGCCCTCGGGCAGCGAGGAATCGGCACTCAGGCGCGCCGGGATCGTCCGCGTCTCTCCGGCGCCGACCGTCTCGCTGCCGCGCGAAATGTTCAGGTGCAGACCGCCGGGCAGCGATGCTTGCCAGGTAAGATCGACCGCCGCATTGCCCGCGCGGTTGGAGAGTCGAAAGCTCAATGGCGTCTGCGCGCCCGGAGCGAGAGCGACGCTGGTCTGCGCGGCTCCCAGCTGCGCCGGCGTCGCGGGAGCAAACTCAAGGTGGGATTGCACGAACGACGGCGGCCCGGCGTTCGGGGAGCCCGCCCAGCGTGGATTCGGCGAAGGCGCGAGCACGTAGTCGAGATGCACGGTCCCGCGAGCGGGCAGGTCGATCCAACTTTGGTTGTGCGAGCGGCCGTTCAGCCGAAGCTCCTCGACGTACGAATCGGCCAGCGAGGCCTGCGGCGCGCGGATCTCGATCGTCGGGCCGTTCGGCGACTGCAGGCGAACCGACGAAAACAGCGGCGCACCGACGTCGAGATACCGAACCGCGGGATTCTGCGGGTAGAGGCCGATCGCGCACCAGAGATACCACGCGCTCATCGTGCCGAGGTCGTCGTTCCCGGGCAGACCGGCAGGCGCGTCCGCGTAGAGCGTCGTGAGCGCGCGGCGGACGATCTCTTGCGCGCGCCAGGGCTCGCCGAGCGAGAGATAGACCCACGGAGCTCCGAGGCTGGGTTCGTTGCCTAGCCACGCGTACGGCTTATCTTGGCCGGCATCGAGCTCGGTAAAGAACGCGTCGAGCTTGGCCGTCGCGGGGCGCACGCCACCCATCGCAGCGGTGAGGTCTCGCAGATCCTGCGGCACCATCCAGGTGTATTGGGCCGCGTTGCCTTCCTGGAATCCGCTCTGCCCGTTTTCGGTCAACGGCGTCTGCATAAATGCACCGTCTTCGTCCCGCGGCGCGATCCAGCCGGTCGCGCCGTCGAAGAGCGTCGTCCAGTTCGACGACCGGCGCATGAACGCGTCATACGTCGGGCGATCGCGCAGTTCGAAGGCCAGGCGCGCGATCGAAAAGTCGTCGAGCGCGTACTCGAGCGTTTCGGAGGCGCCGTTGGGAACCGGCGAGACCGACGTGGTGTGGGTATTGACGACGTAGCCGCGGCTCAAGTAGTCGTCGTGCAGCTCCCACCGCTCGAAGTACCAGTCTTGCGCGGGAGGCGGCTGCGTGCTCGTCGCGCCCTTGACCATCGCCATCAGCGCAGCGTGCGCGTCGTAGTCTCGGGCACCGAAAGCGAAGGCCCCGGAGATGACCGGATCGATCGAGTCGCCGCCCATGACGCTCGAAGGGCCGTTGACGAGCGGCCAGCGCGGCAGCCAGCCTTCCTGCATAAAGGCGTCGACGAGGGACTGCATCATGTCGCTGGTCTGCCGCGGCGCGATCAGCGCGATGAGCGGAACTTCGGTGCGGTAAATATCCCAATCCGAGTAGTTGGCGTATTCGTCGTGCCCGGCACGAACGCGGTGGATCCGGCCGTCGAATCCGCTGTAAAAGCCGGTGACGTCGCTGATGACGTTCGGATGGAGCAGCGTGTGATAGAACGCCGTGTAGAACGTGCGCTGCGCATCGGTGACGCCGCCGGAGATCGCGATCCGCCGCAGCATCGTACCCCATCGGTCGGTCGCGCGGTTGCGCACCGTAATGATGTTCCAGCTCCGGCCCTCGGCGGCGAGGTTTGCGCGGGCGCCCGCGAGGCTGACGAAGGAGAGCCCGACTTTAACGGTGACGCTGCGGCTGCTCGTTGCGTCGAACGTCACCCAGCCGCCGGTCTGCGGCCCGTCGGAGACAGACGATCCTAGAGATGCACGCGCGCCTTGCCAGGTGCCGTACTGGCGAAACGGCCGGTCGAAGCGCGCGACGAAGTACGCGGTGTAGCGATCGGGCATTCCGCAGAAGAAGCCGCTCGAGGCCGAACCGGAGACCTCGTCGGGAGCGTCGATGCGCAGATGCGCGCCGGTGACGCCCACTTGATTCGACGAGGCGTTGAAGAGCAGGTTGGCTTGCGATGCCGCCGGGAACGTAAATCGCCCGATTCCGGTTCGCGTCGTTACGCTCAGCTCGGTGCGAATCGCGGGATTTCCCAAAGATACCGCATACCATCCCGGGGCGCTCTCCTCGTCTGCGTGCGAGAACGGCTGCGCCGCGTTCGCCGGGTCGGCCGAAATCTCGCCGGTCGTGGGCAGAACGCCGAAATCGCCGAAGACGCTGCAGCCCGGGCCGCTGAGGTGCGTGAGGCTGAAGCCGGTGATCTGGCGATCGGTGTACTCGTAGCCGCCGCCGGCGTTATGGGAGGGAGTATCGGGGCTCCACTGGACCATGCCGAAGGGCACATCGGCACCCGGAAACGTGTCGATCGGGCCGCCCGTCTGCGTGCCCGATGTCCCGACGAACGTATCGACCAGCGTCGTCACCATCGCGGCAAACACGATTGCAAAAACGTGCACGCCGCCTTGTTGCGCGCGGAGATCGGAGCTGCCTTCCGCTACGCGGCCGCGCCCAGGCGTTCGAGGCTGCGGTATACGATCGCTTCGGCCACGTGCTCGGCGGCGATCGCGTCGCAGCCGGCGAGATCGGCGATCGTTCGCGCGACACGCGCGATCCGGTCGAGCGCGCGCGCCGAGAACTGACGCTTGGAACTCGCGTGCGCGAGCAATCGCATCGCGGGTTCGTCGAGCCGGCAGTAACGCCGCATCGCGTTGCCGGGAATCTCGGCGTTGCAGGTCGGCGATGTCTCGCCGAAACGCTCGCGCTGGCGCTCCCGCGCGGCGATGACGCGACGGCGAATCGTCGCCGAATGCTCGGCGCCGTCGTAACGAACCATATCGTCGAACGGTACGCGGGCGATCTCGATCTGAAGATCGATGCGATCGAGCACCGGACCCGAGAGCTTGCCGACGTACTTCGCAACGGTTGCGTCGTCGCAGCGGCATTCCGCGGTACGCGTGCCGCGATAACCGCACGGGCACGGATTCATCGAAGCAACAAGTTGAAAGCGAGCCGGGTAACTCAGCGTGCCCGCGGCCCGCGCGACGGTCACACTGCCCTCTTCGAGTGGTTGGCGCAGCACCTCGACCGCGCTGCGCGTAAACTCCGGGAGCTCGTCGAGGAAGAGAACGCCGTGATGCGCGAGTGAGATCTCGCCGGGCTTGACGAGCGCGCCTCCGCCGACGAGGGCGGTCTGCGTGATCGTGTGATGCGGAAATCGAAATGGGCGTGCGCGCACGACGCCGGCGCGTCCTCGCAGCAGCCCCGCAACGCTGTAGATCTTCGTTACCTCGAGCGCTTCGTGCGCCGACATCGGCGGAAGAATCGAGGGCAGCCGTCGGGCGAGCATCGTCTTGCCGCAGCCCGGAGGGCCGACGAAGAGTAGATTGTGGCCGCCCGCCGCGGCGATTTCGAGTGCCCGTTTCGCGGCGAGCTGCCCGCGTACGTCGGCGAAATCGCCGTGCGCGCGTTCGTCTTCATCGAGTTCGAGCGCAAGCGTGCGCCGCCGCCATTTTGCGCCGTGGCCCAAGACGACGGCGACCGCCGAGCGTAACGAATCGACCGCGAACAGCTCGAGCCCCGAGACGAGCCCCGCTTCGTCGGCGTTGCACTCTGGAACGATCATCTTGGTAAAGCCGGCGTTGCGCGCGCCCAGAACCATCGGCAGCGCTCCGCCGACCGGCTGCAGCTTTCCGTCGAGCGCAAGCTCACCCAGAGCAAGGAACTCTCGCAGGGCGCAGTGCGGGACTTGCTCGTCGATCCCGATTAACGCAAGCGCAATAGCTAAGTCGAAGGCCGGCCCCGCCTTGCGAACGTCGGCCGGTGAGAGGTTCACCAAAAGTCGCCCCGCCGGATAGGCAAAGCCCGAGTTGAAGATTGCCGCGCGGACGCGCTCGCGGGCTTCGTTGAGGGCCCGGTCGGGCAGTCCGATGATCGCAAAGAACGGCGTGCCCGGAGCGCTGTCCGCCTCAACGCGAACGACGTAGCCTTCGATGCCGAGCATCGCGGCCGAAAAGGCGAGCGAGAGCATACGAAGCCTCTGTGCGGTGCAGGCGGCGTGTCTAGGGGTCGCCGCAAGCCGCCAAGAATGCGGCAAGCCGTGGGCTTGGAAGCGCTTAGCGCCTGGTCGACCGCCGTCGCCGCGGCGGCGCAGCTCGGGACGCTGGCGGTGATCGCCGGCAGCGTGATCGCCGCGCTGGTCCAACTACGCCACGTGCAAGCCAGTAACCAACTTCAAGCGTTGCTCGCGCTCGAGCACGACTTTCGTGCGCCCGAACTGCAAGCCGCGATTACCTATGTCCAAGAGGACCTTTCCCTCAGGCTCGAAGATCCAGCCTATCGCCGCAAGCTCGAACAAATCGGTTTCATCGATCCGGCCGCTCACCCCGAGATGGTCGCCTGCAACTGGCTCAACGAAATGGGGACGCTGGTGAAGCGCGGTCTCGTCTCGGAAGATACCTTTATGGACCTTTTCGGGCGCTTGATCGTGCATTGCTGGAGAAAGCTCGAGCCGGCCATCGCAATCATGCGCCGGCGCCGCGGTCAGGTGCAGTACCATGACTTCGAGTATCTCGCGGTACGGGCGATCGCATGGCTGGAGCGCAATCCCCACGGCACTTCACCCAAGGCCTTTAATCGGCTGACGCTAGGCGACCCGTGGCTTCAGTCCGACACCTCCGCCCAAAAAACCGTTCATCCCGGCGGCCAGCTGGAAAGCAAGGAAGGCTAAGGCACCCTTAAGCCGGTGCAGGCATCGTCCATGCGCAAGCGGCTAAAACCCGAAAAAAGCCGAGATTCTCCACAGAATGCACAAGACGAACGTCACAGGCTGTGGACAGTATTAAAAGGCGGCGCGCTTCAAAACGTTCAAAAGGACCGCCGTTAATGGCTCAGCCGCGAAGGAGAAGAGATTGAAAAGAGCCCCCGCTCCGATTGCCGCCACGCTTCTGACGGCGATTTTGGCCGCTTGCTCGCACGGAGGCTCGCAGAGCTCGGCTTCGCCCGCGCCGAGCTCGCCCGGCTCGGCGCACAAGACGATCGGCGTCTCGATCCAAAACCGCGAGGCGCAGTTTTACCAAGATATGGAGGCCGGCATGCGCGCCGAGGCGGCCAAGTACGGCTACGCGCTGGTCGTGGTCGACGCGAGTCGCGACAACGCGCGGCAGCAGAGCCAGGTCGAGGATTTCATCTCCAAGCGGGTCGATGCGATCGTGCTGACTCCTTACGATTCGGCCGCGATCGGCAGTGCGATCGCCGAGGCGAACGGCGCGAATATTCCGGTCTTCACCGCCGACATTGCGAGCACGAGCAGTCAGGGTCACGTCGTCGCCCACATCGCAAGCGATAACGTGCAGGGCGGGTTCCAGGCGGGCAAGCTCGTCTGTACGGCCGTCGGCAAGAGCGGCAGCATCGCGATCGTCGACGAGCCCGAGGTCACGAGCGTTCAAGATCGCGTCAAAGGCTTCAAACAAGCGATCGCGCAGCTCTGTCCCGGCGTTACCATCGTCGCCGATATCGACTCCGGCGGCACGCGCGATAAGGCCAGCAGCGACACGGGCGACATTCTGCAGGCGCATCGCGATCTCAAAGGCATCTTCGGCATCAATGACGATTCGGCGCTCGGTGCGCTGGCCGCCGTCCGCGCCGCCGGTCTGACCGGAAAGGTCGCAATCGTCGGTTACGACGCGACTCCCGAAGCGCGCAAAGCGATCGCGGCGGGCGAGATGTACGGCGATGCGATTCAGTATCCGGCGAAGATCGGATCTACGACGATCGACGTCATCAGCGGTTATTTCGCCGGCAAGCAGCCGCCGGCAGTGGTGAAGATTCCCGTCGGGGCCTTTACCAAGTCGTCGTCATAGGCGTGCCGCCGCTGCTGGAGATGCGGCGCATCGGGAAGAGCTTTCCCGGCGTGCGCGCCCTCTCCGACGTATCGCTCACGCTCGACGCGGGCGAAGTGCTCGTCCTGGTCGGGGAGAACGGCGCCGGCAAATCGACTTTGATGAAAATCCTTTCCGGCGCGCTGCATGCGGACTCCGGTGAAATCTTCATCGATGGTGCGGCGGTCGCGATCGATTCGCCCCAACGCGCACAGCAGCTGGGGATCGGCATGATCTACCAGGAGTTTACGCTGGTTGGGCAACTGAGCGCGATCGCCAACGTTACGCTTGGCTCGGAGCCGACGCGAAATGGTTTCCTCGACTCGGCCGCCGCCGCGCGGCGCACGGCCGCGGTCTTCGACGAGCTCGGCCTGCGCGTACCCCTCGACGTTCCGGTCTCCGATCTCTCGGTGGGGCAACAGCAGCTCGTGGAGATCGCCAAAGTGCTGGCGCGTTCCGCGCGTATCATCGTGATGGACGAACCGACCGCCGCGCTCTCAGATCGTGAAATCGAGGGGCTCTTAGGGGTGATTGCGCAACTGCGCGCTGCCGGGGCGGGCATCATCTATATTTCGCATCGGATGGAAGAGCTCTCGCGCGTCGCCGACCGCATCGCCGTGATGCGCGACGGCAGCATCGTCGCGGTAAAGCCGGTCGCGGATTTCTCACCGGACGAGATCGTCCGCGACATGGTGGGGCGGCAGCTCGACGCACATTTCCCGGAGTTGGTTTCGCTCGCGCCCGATGCGCCGGCGCGCCTGGACGTCCGTATGCTTTCGCTGCGGCCGGCATTCGAAGACGTGAGCTTCACCGTGCGCAGCGGCGAGATCGTGGGTCTCGCGGGCCTGATCGGAGCCGGACGCACCGAGATACTGCGCGCGATTGCCGGCGCAGACGTGCCCGACGGGGGCGAGGTCAAAGTCGACGGCGCGATGTTGCGGCCGGGAGACATCGCGGGCGACATCGCCGCCGGCGTCGCCTTCATCACCGAGGATCGCAAAGGCCAAGGCTTGGTGCTCGGGATGACGGTGCGCGAAAACGTTTCGCTCGCGCACCTGGCCGACTTCGTCGACCGCGACCTGCTCATCGACGTCGCGCGCGAACGCATTGCAGCGACACGGATGATCGAGCAGCTGCAGATTCGAACCCCGAGCACCGAACAGCTCGTCAGCAACCTTTCCGGGGGAACGCAGCAGAAGGTCGTGCTCGCGAAATGGCTGCTCGGAAACGCGCGCGTCTTTCTCTTCGACGAACCGACGCGAGGAATCGACGTGGGTGCCAAAGCGGAAATCTACCGCATCATGCTCGAGCTCGCGGAGCGCGGCGCGGCGATCGTCATGGTCTCGAGCGACCTGCCGGAGGTCTTGGGAATGGCTCACCGGGTTCTCGTCGTTCGCGCGGGGCGGATCGCGGCGGAGTTCGCGCGCGAGCAAGCCACGCCGGAGCGCGTGATCTCCGTCGCCACGGGTGCGGCGGCGTGACGGCCGCCGAGCGTCGCGCGTACTGGCTGCGCATCGGCGCAGCGTCGCTGGTTTTGGTCGCCTTGATCGCGATCGTAGACGTCGCCTCGCACGGCTCGTTCCTCGAGCCCAGCAATATCGTCCGCGTGCTCCGGCAGATAACCTACAACTGCATTCTGGGCATCGGCCAAACGTTTGTGATCATCACTGCCGGCATCGACCTTTCGGTCGGTTCGCTGGTCGCGCTGACCGGCGTCGTGGCAGCGCTCTTTGCCAACGCGGTGCATTTGAGCGGTTTTCCCTTGATCGCGGCGACCCTGATCGTCGCGGTTGCCGTGGGTTGCGCGGCCGGCTGGGTAAACGCGCTCCCCGTCGTCAAGCTCAACCTGCCCCCCTTCATCACGACGCTTGCGATGCTCGAGATGGCGCTCGGCGCTTCGTTCATTCTATCCCACGGACGCCCGGTGGCGCTGCAGACGACCGATTTCCAAAATACCGGCATCGGTTCGTTTCTCGGAGGGGTGACGAAGGCGTTGCACTTGCCGAGCATTCCCGTGCCCGTCATCTGGATGCTCGCCGTCATTGTGGCAGCCTCGGTGCTGCTGAACCGCACGCGTTTTGGCCGCTACGTCTTTGCCATCGGCGGAAACGAAGAGGCGGCGCGGCTTGCCGGCATCAACGTCGCACGCGTCAAGACGATGGTTTATGTGATCAGCGGCGGCTGTGCCGCGATCGTCGGCTTTTTGTATATGGCGCTTTTTTCATCTGGTTCTCCGCAGACCGGAACCGGCGACGAACTGCTCGAGTCGATCGCGGCGGTCGTAGTCGGCGGGACGAGCCTGATGGGTGGACGGGGCAGCGTCATCGGTACGTTTTTTGGCGCGCTGCTCATCGGCGTGCTTTACAATGCGATGAACTTGCTCAACGTCGATTCGTATCTCCAAAAAGTTTTACTCGGCGCCGTGATCCTGCTCGCGGTCGTACTCGACGAACTGCGCAAACGATACCTTTCGCGCTAGCCGCGACGTCTAGAAAAGTCGCTCGCGCAATCAAGGAAAATCAAAGAAAACTTGTGTTTCAACTGTGAAACACTCGGCGCAACGCGCCCGGTATATTAGGCGGCACACCAAGCTGTCTACTGAAATGGAAAACGACCAAATGATGAATCGAAATTCGCTGCGGCGCGCACTCTGCGCGATGGGATTGTTGCTGGCAATCGGAGGCCAAGCAAGCGTAGCACTGGCAGGTACGAGCGGGGGCATCGGCGGCATCGTCACCGACGCAAAGACCGGCGCGCCGATTTCGGGCGTGCGCCTGGAGATCACCTCCCCCTCTCAAAGCGTCAAGACGACGACCGACGCACACGGCCGATACATCGTCTTTGCCCTGCAGCCCGACAACTACACCGTTTCGGCTGAAAAAGATGGGTACGACGCGCGTTCGGTCACAGATGAGGCGGTCTTCGCCGATCAGACCCAGCAATACGATCTGAAACTCACTCCGGCATCACAAGAATCGAGCTCCGGCGCCGCGACGCATTAAGCCCGGCAGCACTGGTACGAGCATCGTTCGCGCGGCCTACAGCCGTAGGCCGCGCACCGCTCGATCTAAAACGGGAAGTCTTTTTGCGCGAGGCCGACGTTGGTCTTGAGGTCCGTGACGTTCTCGTCGAGTACGATTTGCGATCCGCTGTAGAGGATTTGACGGAGCGGCCAGTGCGTCTCTTTTGAAATATAAAGGATCTGATCGGTGATTCCGAAGTTTGCGTTGGGATCGGATGGCTTCAGCTCGAGACGGTCGGTCTCTACGCCATTGATCTTCCCTCCGTCGACCTGCGTCAACTTGCCCGCAATGGTCCCGTAGTTGTCGACGATCCGCTGCAGTAAGCCGTCGGGGATCGTCACTCCGCGCAGCGACGTCGCGCGCGGGTCGTTGATGCTGACCTTCAGGTGAATTCCCGAGAGAAAGCCGCCCTGGTGACCGCTGACCTGATCGCCGCCGGTCCAGACGCCGCCGGATCCCTTGCCGTCGCCCGCGAGGATCAGGGTCTTCACGTAGTGCGGTTTCATGAACTCGTACTGATAGACGCGGTCCTGCGTTTGAGTGCCTTTGGCTTCGTGCACGTGCAGGACGCACGTGTAGTCGGTGATGGCGGCAAAGGCTTTGTCGAAGGCTGCGATCGCCGTTACTTCGTTGGCGGCGCGGACGGCGACGCAGTTTGCAGCGACGAAAAGGGCAAGCAGCGGCAGAGAACCTCTGAAATTCACGGTTGTCTCCTCAGGTGACGAATCTTTACGTGGTGGACTGCGAACTCTCGTCCATCAATAGCGTACCGTGCTTGCCTTCGACGCCGATGAGGACATCGCATTTTGCGTCTGCAGCGATCTCCTCGATCGTGCGCCCCAGCGGCGCACCGGTATATTTTCCTTCGCGGAACGAGCCGAGAATAATGAGATTTGCCTTAACGCGTTTGGCCACATCCAGAACGGCTTGTTTGGTCGAACGGGCCTTGATCGTCTCGGTCCGGATCGCCACGTTGTGGCCGTTAGCAATCGTCTCGGCCGCACCGAGCGCGTCGAGTGCCGTGCGTTCCTCGAAAGTCATCTCCGCATCCGGCGGCAGCGTGTAGGGAACCTCGATCACGTAGAGCGCCAGCAGCTCGGAGCGCTCGCCCCGCGCGAGCTTTACGGCCAGCGCCATCATGTGCGATGAATCGATCTCCGGAGAGAAGACGACAATCAAGCTGCCGACCAGCCGCTCGAGCTCGCGCTCGGCTTCGGCGGCGATGCGCAACACGTGCGACTGGGGCGGATGCAGCATCCAGTTGAGTGTCGCACCGACCGCCGCAGCGATGAGCAGCGCGATCAGCGCGCCGGCGATCGTGATGTGGACGTCGCCGCCGAAGGAGATCACTGCATCCCCGCAACGCGGGCGATCAGCCTGAGCCGGTGGACGCCGAGCGCAATCATCGCGACGCCGAGGACGACGCCCGGCACAACGGCAAAACCGCCCATCGGCAATACCACGAGCATCCGCACGAGGATGACGATGCCCAAGAGAATCATCGCGCCCGCGAGCACCGCGCGCAGAAGCAGCATTGCGAGGTTCCCTAGCTGCGGCCCGCTGCGCGCCGTTCGTCGCTGGCGCGCAGGTTGCTCAGATACTCGTCCATCAGTTCGAGCTCGCCGGCGCGGCGGAGGATCTCCGTCTGTTCGTTACGCCAGTCGTGTTTCTGCGAGCGAAGAAGCGGAAGGCGGCGGTGTCGCCGGTAGAACAGATAGGCAATCAGTCCGAGCAGCAGCCACGTCGGACCGAAGATGCGCCCGAGCGCGTGCGTGCGCAAGGTAAAAAGCAGAATGGAGAAGATGCCGAGGAAGCCGATGACCGCGACAACCGGAAAATCGACTCGTTCGCCGCGAAATCGCATCGGTATGTTGAACGGAATCTTGAACTTGCGTGGGCTCAGCGGATCCATCAGGCGCAGACCGATCAGGCCTAAGAAGACGAACGAATAGCTCGTTGCGGCTCCGAAAGCGTAGAGGTCTGCGAGGAATTCGAGGCCGTTTTCTCCATGGAAGAACCGGACGTACAGCGACGAGACACCGGGAAAGAGCGCCGGGGCCGCCGCAAAGCCGAGCTCGATGAGCGCGATCGCGGAGAAGAAGACGATCGAGATCGCCGGCGTCCGGTAGGCTCGGTTCACGCGCTGGAAGAGTGACGGCAGCAGGTTGCTGCTGCTCATCGCGTAAGCGATGCGTGAGCTGCCGAAGACGCCCGAGTTCGAAGAGATCAGTAAGAGCACCGCACCCAGCACGGGAACGTAGAGAGCTGCGAACGCCCCGTAGTATGGCACCTGTGCGGCGAGCAGCGCGACCGCCTTTCCTTGATTGTCGGAGTTTTGCGGAAAGATCTGCCAGAATTGCATCGGGTGTCCGGCCGAGTCGGTGATTGGATGCCACGGCTGCAAGCCGAGCGCGAGGTTCGAATAGGCCAGCGCGAAGATCAAAATCGTCAGAATCAGCGCGACCGAAGTTCGCGGGATGATCGAAGCGGGGCGCTGCGTCTCCTGCGCCGCCTGCGAGATCGACTCCAGGCCGACAAACGAGATGATCGCCAGCGAGGTCCCCAGCATCAGCTCGTACGTTGAGGGCCAGTGCAGCTGCATCGTGTGGATTAGGAGCTGCGGTCGAAACGCGAAGAGGAAGCCGAAGCAGAGGATGCAGGTTTCGCTGATAACGTCGAGCGCCGAGACGACGCCGTTGAACGCGGTGCTCTCGCGGACGCCGACGACGTTGAGCAAGCAGAGCCCGATAACCAGCCCGAGGACGACGATGAAGTGCAGCCAGGGGTGTACCGAGTTGACGAGCGCCGGCGCAAGCTGGCTTGTGTAATCGACCGAGGTCCAGGCGAAGAGCGTCACATCGATCGTGAAGTCGAGCAAGACCGCCCACCCGGCGATAAAGCCGAAGATGTCGCCGAGGCCGCGCATTACGAAATACTGGCCTCCGCCGGCGACCGGGTAGGTCGCGGCAAGTTCCGTATACGCTAGACCGATGCAAACGTAGACGACGCCCGCGAATAGGAACGCGACGTTCGAGGCTCCCGCGGCCCACGCCAGCACGAGCCCAAGCCCGACGAAAATATCGGCGCCGACGTCCGAATAACCCCAAGAGAAGGAGCCCCAGGGCGTGACGCTGCGGCGCAGCTCCGGCTTTGGGGTACTGCTCGAAGTACTCACTAAAACGCGTTTCGATGGAGGCTCAAGCGATGACCGTCCAGCGTGACCACGTCGAAGCGAAGCTTCGCCGAAGGTGCGACGATCTGCGCGTAGTCCGCGGCGACCCGCCGAAGCGTGGCGCGTTTGCACGCGTCGACGGCTGCGAGCGCTGAGCCGAACGTTCTCGAGTCACGCCGCTTCACTTCGACGATCACGAGCGTCGGCCCGTCGAGACAAACGGCGTCGATCTCCCCGCCGGGCAGACGTACGTTGCGGGCCAGCACGCGGTAACCGCACGATAAAAGGAAGCTGCTCGCACGATCCTCGCCCTGTCTCCCTTTTTCAGAGTTAGTCTTCAACGAATTGCAGCCCCAACGCCAGCTGCGCGTCGCGAACGCGTGCCCAGTTCGCGCGATGGTGGACGCTCGGCCCGTGCGCGCGCAGCGCCTCGATGTGCAGCGGCGTCGAATAGCCTTTGTGAAGGGCATAACCGTAACGGGAATCCTCCCGATCGAGCTCGACCATCAACGCGTCGCGGAATACCTTGGCGACGATCGAGGCGGCCGCGACCACGGCGCAGCGTGCGTCGCCTTTGATCAGCGGTTCCTGCGGGCCGGCGAACGAGCGTATGCGCACGGCGTCGGTGATCAGATACTCGGGCGCCGCTTGCAATCCGGCTATCGCGCGTTCCATCGCAAGCACGCTGGCCCAGTAGATGTTCAGCCGGTCGATCTCGGCCACGCACGCGCTTCCGACCGACCATGCGGCCGCGCGCAGCTTGATGATCTCCGCCAGTTCGACACGCAGCTCGGGCCGGACTTGTTTCGAATCGTTCAGTCCCTTGATCAGCAGGGGCTGCGTCGCTACGACGCAGGCGGCGACGACGGGGCCGGCCAGCGGTCCGCGCCCAACCTCGTCGATGCCGCCGACGAAGAGAAAGCCCTTGGCGCGAGCGGCGTCTTCGAAGCGGTGCAGACGATGCAGCCGCCGCCGTTCGCGTTCGTAGGCGTTGCGTGCTTTACGTTCTTTCGGAGTCACCGGCGTTCTCGAGGGAGATGCGTCCGAAGACGCCTTCGTTAAAAGCGCGGATGTACGAGTGTGCGGCGTTGTGGTAGTCGAGTTCGCCGCCGTGCCGCACGAAGCCGCGCGCAGTCGCGAACGTGTGAAGATCGGGGACCGTCGTTGCGGGGTGCGAGGCGAGCAGCCATGCATGGAACTCCGCGACGACCTCTTGCGCGTCGTAGTGATCGCTGGGAACGGCGCCGCAGATCGCCAGCCTCCACTGGGCGGCCGCCGTCGAGATTCTCGGCGGGAGAACGCCGGGCGTGTCCATGAGCTCGATCGCCGGCGAGAGACGGAACCACTGCACTTGGCGGGTGACGCCGGCGCGCGCCTCGGTTTTTGCCGCTGCGCGCCGCAAGAGCGCGTTTACGATCGTGGATTTCCCGGAGTTGGGTATGCCGACGATCATCGCCCTCGACACTCCGGACGGCCCTTTGCGGCGACCCGCTGCGGGTACGATTGCGGCCGCGACACGCGCGACGCTGCGGGGGTTTCGCCCGTCCACGGCAATGGCGGTGTAACCGCGCAGCGAGAACTCGCGCAGCCACAGCTTGGTCGCTGCCGGGCTCGCGAGATCGTCGCGGTCGAGCGCGACGACTCGTGTCCTCTCTGCAGCGAGCTCGTCGAGTACGGGATTGCGCCCGCTGCGCGCGATGCGCGCATCGACAACTTCTATCACCACGTCGATCGTCCGAAGATATTCACGAATTCGGCGCAGAGCCTTGGCCATGTGGCCGGGGAACCATTGAACATGACGCTGCAGCTTGGTATTCACAGTGCCCCGCTCGCCTTCCACGTGGTCGCCTTCCCTACAGCGCGCCGAACATCCGCGGCGGCCAGACGCCCGCGATCGCGCGGCCGATCAAGCGGTCGTCGCCGACGGTGCCAAAAATGCGCGAATCTTCGCTGTTGGCCCGGTTGTCGCCGAGAACGTACACGGAGTTCGCCGGGACGACGACCTCGGCGAAGGTGCGGTCGTCGGGATCCTTGACGTATTGTTCGCGCAGCGGCGCGCCGTTGGTATAGACGCGCCCTCGATCGATGCGAATGCGGTCGCCCGGAACACCGACGACGCGCTTGATGAAAACCTCTCGATCGTCGCCTTCGTGGCGGAAGGCGACGATATCGCCGTGCTTCGGGCTGCCGAGCCGATAAGCGAACGTATTGATGAGAACGAACTCGCCGGAGTGGATGTGCGGCTCCATCGAGAGCCCCGAAACCTCCGGCAAACGCATGAAAAAGGCCGCGATCAGAACGGAGAGTACGGCCAGCTGCAGCGCCAGGCTCGCGATCGACCGCCATCGCAAGATGCGGGGCACGCGGTTCGACTTCGCGCAGGCGCCTACAGAATCTTGGCTTCCGAGGGTGGCCAGAAGATCAGAAAGGCGCGTCCGGTGAAGCCGCCCTGCGTCCCTTTGCGCGGCCCGGCGGCGAACGCTCCCTGATCCTGTGCAAAGCCCCAGATATGTGAATCCTCGGAGTCGTTCCGGTTGTCGCCGAGCATGATGTAGCAATGCGGCGGAATCTTGTCCGGGGCGGTCCAGCTAGAGGCGGGCGGAACATTCGCCGAGCTGGGATCGAGGCGCTGCCAGCCGACGCCGTAGCTCACGTAGATGCCGTAGTCGCGGATCTCCAGGCTGTACGCCGGCTTTTCGGCGATATACGGCTCTCGCAGCGCCGTGCCGTTGAGGTACACGCTGCCTCCGGAGACTCGAAGCCTGTCGCCGGGACGCCCGATCACGCGCTTGATGAAGTCGTCCGGCGTCGGGACGGGCGGCGGGAAGACCACGATATCGCCTTCGTTGGGCCGGTGAAAGCGATATTCGAACTTGTCGACGAGCAGTACGTCGTGAATCTGCAGCGTGGGCAGCATCGACCCCGAGGGAATGTAGTAGGTCCGCGCCACGAACGTGATGAGAACCCACGCGGCCAGACCGGCAATGATGAACGGATCGAGAAACTCGCGGGCAATCGCCGTGCTGCGCCCCGCCGATCCAGCGACGACCGGACGCAGCGAGAGCACCGCACGGGCAACGGCGATGATCGCGACGATGGCGAGCAACTCGTAGGGCGTCATTACCGGCTATTTCTCCAAAACGCGCAGGCGGTCGAGCGGCCAAACGATCGCGAACGCTCTGCCGGTAAATGCCGCTGTGACCTTGCGCCGGGCGAGCGGGCCGCCCGCAAAGCGTCCCTGCAGCTGCGCGAAGCCCCAGACGTGCGAGTCGTCGGAATAGTTTCGGTTATCGCCCAGAACGAAATAGAAGCCGTTCGGCACGCGGTCCGGTGCCTGCCAGAGGGCGCGCGGCGGCACGTTTGCGCTCCGCGAGTCCAGCGGCGCGCCGTTGACGTAGATCGCGTAGTTTCGGATCGCCAGGTCGTAGGCCGGCGGCTGGTTCTCGTAGGGCTCGGCCAGGCGGAGGCCATTTCGGAAGACGGCACCGTCACGGATGGCAATCGTGTCACCCGGCACGCCGATAACGCGCTTCACGAAGTCGTTTCCGCCGGCGGGAACCGGTGGAATGAATAGGGCGATGTCGCCGTCGTGCGGGCGCGCCAAGCGATAGGCAATCTCATCGACGAGCAGCACGTCGCGGACTTGCAGCGTCGGCACCATGGAGACCGACGGAATATAGAACGTCCGGATGACGAACGTGATCAGAAACAGCGCGACTAAGCCCACGATGATGAGCACGTCGAGCAGTTCCTTGAGGGTCGCGTTCCCAACGCGCACGCTCCACTTTGCGAAGGCTCCGGCAGAGAGAGCGGCCCGAGCAATCGTTAAAAGGCAGAGGAGCCCTACGAGCTGGAGCGGTGTCAGAGCGGCGCGTCAGGTTCCTTTGGCTTTCTTTTCCTTGATTCGGGCTGCCTTGCCGACCTTCTCGCTCAGATAGTAGAGGCGGCTGCGCGAGACGATGCCGCGCCTCCCGACTTCGATGCGCTCGACGCGAGGGCTGTGCAGCAAAAAGGTCTTTTCGACCCCGACGCCATGCGCGATGCGCCGAACCGTGATCGATTCGGCGGCGCTGCCGCCTTTGCGTACGATGACGACGCCTTCGAACATTTGCGTCCGCTCCTTGCCGCCTTCGACGACCTTGGAGTAAACCTTCACCGTGTCGCCGGGGCGAAATTTAGGGACGTCCTGCTTGAGCTGGTCGCGTTTGAGCGCGTCGATCACGTTCATTTATCTGTCTTCCTGAGTGCTGGCGCGGCGGGCGCAACGAATAGCCGGGCACGGAGCCCGGCAGAACCCCCGTATCCTATCACGGGCTTTCCTCGAGGTGCAAGGCGTTATCGAGCAGCGCATTATCGAGCAGGTCTCGGCGCCGTCCGGCGGTTCGAAGGCGGGACTGCTCGCGCCTCCATCGTGCGATCTTGGCGTGGTCGCCCGAGAGAAGCACCTCCGGCACGTCCACGCCGCGGAACGTTGCCGGCCTGGTAAAGCTGGGATAATCGAGCAGGCCGGCCGAGAACGACTCGTTTTCGAGCGACTGCGGGCGGATCGTCCCGGCAAGCAGCCGGATTGCCGCATCCATGAACGCGAGCGCCGGAATTTCGCCGCCGGTCAGGACGAAGTCGCCAAGCGAATACTCCTGGATTGGATAGAGCCGCCCGAGGCGGTCGTCGATCCCTTCGTAGTGTCCGCAGACGATGACCACGCGGTCGAGGGCGGCGAGCCGCTGCGCGTCTTGCTGGTCGAACGGCTTGCCGCTCGGGCTTGGGACGACGATCAGGCGGCGTTCGTCCGCGGGGGCCCCTGCCAGAACGCGGTCGAGAACGCGAGCGATCGGCTCGATGCGCAGCACCATGCCCGGTCCTCCGCCAAAGGGTGCGTCGTCGGCGCGTTCCCCCTCCTCGAGATAATCGAGGAGGTGGAGGTAGCGCACGTTTGCGATTCCCGCCTCGACCGCGCGTCCGACGATAGAGAGGCCGACGAAGGGCGCGAAGACTTCGGGAAAGAGCGTGATGACGTCGATCTCGAACACCGCGCAGAGTGTTCCGGAATCGACGGGAATTTGCTTGCGCGCTCGAGGCTCTGGGGAGGCGCGATTTTGCCCGAGCCCAAGCAGAGCTCACTGCCCTGCTTGAGGGGGCGTCGGACGACCTGGAACGCGCCTTCCTCTTCAACAAGCGAGGTGTAGCGCGCATCGGGCTCGAGCTGCGCGAGCTTGCGTGTGACGATTTTTCCGCGGCGCTAGAAGCAAACGCGCGCCACGCGCCGGCGCTGACCAATCTCGGCAACCTGCTGCTCGAGGCGGGCCGGGTCGAAGAGGCGATCGCGCACTACGAGCGCGCGGTCGAGAGCGACGGCGATTACGCGGTCGCGTATTTGAATCTCGGGGTCGCTTATAAGCGTGCGGGCCGCATCGCCGAAGGGGTGCGCGCGCTGCGCTGCGCGCAGCGCTTGGAGGACCGGCAGAGAGCTACCGCTCTGCGCTCTTTCCCGCGGTTTCGTTCGCGGTGATCCCTTCGAGATATTGGAACAGCTGCGGCAGGCTGATGCGCTCCAAGGCCGTTTGCTCGTGGATGGCTTCCCCGTCGGCGCCTTCGTCGCGGAGGTAGCAGCGAGTCTCTACCGCGCCTTCACTTCCGCTGACGAACGACACCGCAAAACCGCGGCCGGGAGCTTCGTCGTAGATGCGCATCGTTTCGGGATTGAGAATCTCGATGGAATGCGCGGCGTCGTGCGCATCAAAGATCAGAATTTTCAGGTCGTCGAAGTTCGTTACTTCGATCAGGCCGACGACGAAGATGCTCTTGGTCGAGAAAAACTCGTGCCCGCGCTTGCTGCGGCTCGAAATTTCGTAAAAGACTCGTCGTGCAACGAATCGGTTGAGAATCTTTCGCAGGGTCGCTAGCGAAGCGAGCGTTTCCGTGCGATTGCCGCGGGTATAGACGATCTTCACGGGGGCCCTCATGCTTGCACAGCCCCGCAGGGAAGCCCTTCTCCGGGTCGGCGGAAGTCTGCAGGCGTTCGCGGAAAGGCGAGGCTGCGATGTTCTCGGTACCCGATATCCTCGTCGTCTCGGTGCTCGCGCTCTTGCTCTTTGGGCCGGATCGTCTGCCGGGCCTCATGCGTCAGGCCGGGCGCTTCATGCGCGAGGTCCAGAACACGTCGCACTCCTTTATTTCTGAAATGGAGCGCGCCGCCGATGCGGGCGACGCGCCGCCGAACCTCTATCCGATCGAGCCTCCGCCGGCGCCGCCGCCCGAGCCCCCGACGGGCCCGGCAAGACGGCTAGACGACGACGCTTAAATATTGAAGTTCTGACGGATCTCCGTGATGCGCTGCTGGACGATCGAGCGCACCTGCGAGTGAAGCCGCTCTTTCTGTTCGTCGGGCAGCCGCCGGTAGACCATGTAGCCGGCGGCCGAAAGAAGGCCGCCGAGCAGCCCGGCGAGGACAATTTTTCCGGCCTCACCGGCCCCGTCATCATCGCTCGGCGCGGGTTCTCCGAAGGCGTTCTGGTGCCCATTCCCCGGCCGCGGCGAACTCGACCACGGCTGGTCGGCGGGAGTCGTGCGAAAACTTTCAGACATCGTGTGAGTCTCCTTTGGGTCTGCCAAGCTTGTTACCCTGATTGGAGCGTCCCGTTTCACGTTTTCCCGATTCGTTCGCAGGCGAGGCTTACGTGCTCCGGATAGCGCCGGGCGACCTGCGCGACGGCGAGCTCCGCCGTGGCGAGGATCGCGGCGACGCTTTCTTTATCGCGGGCGCTTGGGGCGCAGTCGATTCGCAGCCTCCCGGACTCTTGCGTGGCCTCGATCTCGCCGCCGGCGTAGTGCTCGAGGCCGAGCCGGGCGGCTTGGAGCACGGCCGAGATCGCAGCGCAGACGATGTCCTGCCCGTACTCGTCAAAATCCGCATGGCCGCAAGCGAATACTGCCGCGAGACGATCGCGGTCGTCCCGGAAAAAGACTACCTCGAGCACACGGCCTGCGCTCCCGCTAAGGGAGTGTAATCTTGGTGATTTTGACTTCGGCGAACGGCTGACGGTGGCCGTTGAGCTTGCGAACGCGCTTCTTGGGCTTATAGCGGAAGACGAGAATCTTCTTGTCTTTGGCCTGGCGCAGAACGGTTCCCGTAACGGAAGCGCCGCTCAAAATGGGGCTGCCGACCGCGACGTCGTCGCCGTTGGCTGCGAGGACGACCTTATCGAAGGTGACGTCCGAGCCAACCTCGGTGGCGACCAGGTCGCAGCGGATAACGTCGCCCTCGGCGACTCGGTACTGCTTCCCGCCGGCTTCGATGATCGCGTACATAACTTCGGTACGATACCAGGGAGGGCGGCCGCAGTCAACGGGGCAGGGCGAGCTACAGTCCGGTTGCTACACCGACGAACGCGCCCCCCTTCTCGCCCGCGATCGTGTCGACGAGGGTCCCGGCGGGATAGGCGTACTCTTCGATCTCGTTGCGCTCGAAGTCGGCGACGAAGAGGCGCGTTCCCTGGCGGTTAAAAGCGATCGACCAGGGCCGGCCGCGATGTCCGAAGCGCCGCAACGGCTTGCTCGCGCCTCGGGCGAAGACCTCGATCTCGCCCGCGTAGTAGTTGGCGGCAACCAGATCGTCGTGCTGGTCGAAGGCCAGGCCGAAGTAGGAGCCGCGCTCGAGCCCGAGGTTGTGCCCCGGCCCGCTGGATCCGGGCGGAAATTTAGCCACCGCGCCGTTTCCCGTTAGGTCGACATAGCTAACGTAAAGATTGCCGTGACGATCGAGCGCCATGCCGTAGAGGTACTCGAAACTCGGGTCGGTGATCTCGTATTCGGCCTCCGTACTGCCGGCGGGATAGTAGTTGACGAAGCCGGCGTCTTCAAGAAGGAACGTGTTCGCGACGTAGGCATTTCCGGAACGGTCGACGGCAACCGCATACGGTTCGTGCCCGGCATCGTCGAGATATGAAAACGGCACGGGCCTGCCGAGATCGAAGATGTAGGCGCCGTTGCCGGCCGCTTCTGCGACGTACACGTTCCCTTTCGCGTCGGTAGCCAGACCCGCCGGCTCGAGATTGAGCTGAGTGAACTGCATAAACGGGCGCTGATGCAATCCGTTTTGGTCGAACACGTCGACGACGTTGTTGAACCAGTCCGAGGCGAAAACGACTCCTCCGCGTACGGCGCGCGCCGGCGGCGCGGTGCGTGCTGCCGCCGAGGGCAGCGTGTGCAGGGCCGGAAACTCGCCGGTGCCGCCCGGCGCGGGTCCCGAGCACGCGGCGAGCGCGAGGACGAAAAGGCCGACGCGTTTCATTTCGCCGCTGCCGGAGAGATCGCGACACCCGCGGCGTCGCCGCCTGGGATCAGTGGAATCGTTTCGATCAGTTTCCCGCGCGGATAAGAGAAGACGTCGACCTGCGGCGTTTCGCGATTCTGATTGATATAGAGCTTGGTCTGCGCCGCGTTGAACGCGAGCCCCCAGGGCCGCGGCGGCGTCGAAAACGTGAACTTCGGCGTTTTCGATTTCGGTGTATAAACGTATACTTCGTTCGCCAGCGCGTCTACCACGACCATGTTGCCGGCGGCGTCGAACGCGATGCCCACCGCGGTGCTGAATTGCAAGCCGAGGTCGATTCCGGGACCGTGCGAACCGGGCGCAAACATACCGATCCGGCTGTTTCCGGATGGATCGTCGTGGACGACATACAGATTGTTTGCGGCGTCCAACGCCATCCCGAAGACGATCGCGATTCCAGGATCGCTAATCGAATACGACGGTGTCAGCGATCCGCCGGTGAACACGTCGACCTTATCCGTGCACCCCGAGCAGTCGGTACCAACGTAGACACTACCGTCCGCACCGACCGCCACCGTCGTGGCGTAGACATCGGGGGAGAGCGTCTCATACGGCCTGCGCGTGCCGGGAGCATAGACTTGTACGTTCCCTGGGTCGTTCACAACGTATAAGTCTCCCGACGCGTCGACGGCCAGCGAGTTCGGATAGTAGATTCCGGCGCTGATCTGGCCGATCGGCGCGCGATTCTTTCCTGACTCGCGGTAAATGAGCACGACGCCGTTGAGATAGTCCGCGACGTAAAGCAGGCCCCGAGAGGCGCGCTTTGCTGCGGTTGGGGCGGTTTGCGCTACCGGCGCGATCCCGGGAATCGAGGCGACGCCGCCGGGGGAACCGTTCCCGCAGCCCGCGAGCGCCGCGAGCGGCAAAACCAAAGAGATGAACTGAAGTCGCACGATAGACACCCGTATCCTTGTGCGTGCTGGTACAGCGCGGATTTCAGAGGAGCCGAACCGGCCTCCCCCTGCCGTCTTGACAAAGCCGGCAGTTCGCAGTATTAAAGAGTAGTCTAGAAAATAGAGTAATCTGGAGGAACAACGATGTACGACGCGAGCCGGCGCTCGGGAATCTGCGCCGGAAAGCTGATCTTGTTTTGGGGCATCTACGGATGCGCAATGGCCTCACTGGCCGCATCGGTGCGAGCGGCCGGCGGCAGCGACCTGGTGGCTTGGGGGCTGGCACTGGGGGCCGGGTTCGCGCTCGCCTTCCTACTGGGAGAGATTTAGCGTGGATCCCGGCCTTACCGCGCCGCAAGCGCGCGATCACATCGAGATGGTCGACCGCATCCTGGCCGAGTCTCACCCGCGGCTCTGCAGCGGCGGTGAGTTTTTCGTCGTTTGGGGCCTGATCTCGGCGTACATTACCGTGCTTTCCGAGCTGGTCGCTCGTGCGGCCCTTCCGAAGCCGATCTTATGGACGATTCCGGCCGTCTTGGCAGCCGGCGCGATCTTTTCGATCGTTCGCGGCGCGCAGACGCGCCGGCGAATCGCGCGTACTTCGCTGGTTCAGCGCGAGTTCTTTAACGTACTCTGGCTGACGCTTGGGTTGGCCTTCGTCGTCGACATCGCCGCGTTTCGAATCTTTCCCGGTCTCGCGTCGGCGGCAATCTGGAGCGTGGCCGAAGCGATCGTGCTGCTCTTTATCGGGATGCACGGCAATCGCCGCGCGCAGCTCGCGGGCGTCATCGTGGTCGTCTCGCTCGTCGCCGCCAACTTCGTTGCCTCGAACCTCGCGGCGTACGTCCTGGCCGCGGGAATGCTCGGCGGATATGCAGGGTTCGGCCTGAGCGAACTGGCTGCTCGCGACTGACGCCAAAATGGACGAGCTGCTGCTATCGAAAGTGCGCCTCGGCGTCGTCGCCGCTTTGCTGAACTACGATTGGGTCGCGTTCTCCGAGCTAACGCGCTCCGTCGACGCAACCGCCGGAAATCTCGGCGCGCACTTGCTCAAGCTCGTTGAGGCGGGCTATGTCGACGAGGAGAAAAGCTTCGTCAATCGACGGCCGCTAACGCGGTACCGGTTGACCAAACGCGGCCGGAGTGCCTTCGCCGCGCATGTCTCGCAGCTGCAGGCTCTCTTGAAGGCGGTACGCTGATGGTATTGCAATTCGAAAACGTCGTGAAGAGTTACGGGTCCGTTCGCGCGCTCGATGGGTTGTCGTTTTCGCTCGAGCGCAACGAAATCGTGGCGCTTCTCGGCCCCAATGGCGCGGGTAAAACCACCGCGCTCGAAATCGCGCTCGGATTGCGCAGCCCCGATGCGGGAAGCGTGACGCTCTTTGACGGCTCGCCCCGAACGCTTGCGGCGCGCCGCCGCCTCGGCGTAACGCCGCAGGAGAGCGGATTTCCCGACATGCTCGCCGTCGAGGAGATCGTCGCTTTCGTTCGGCGTCACTACGAGTCGCCGGCGGACGAAGCGCAGACGCTCGAAGCCTTCGGGCTGCACGATTTACGCAAACGCCGCGCGGGAACGCTCTCCGGCGGCGAGGCGCGCCGTCTGGCGCTGGCCTTGGCGTTCGTCGGCAACCCGGAGCTGATCGTGCTCGATGAGCCGAGCGCCGGGCTCGACGTACAGGCGCGACGCGGGCTCTGGGAGTTCGTCCGCGAGTCAGGTCCCCGGCGGTCGATACTCTTCACGACGCACTACCTCGAGGAAGCGCAGGCCTTGGCGTCCCGGATTTTGCTCATCGACTGCGGGCGTCTGCTCTTCGATGGAACCTCGCAAGCACTGCGCGAGCGCGTCGGCGGCCGCCGATTGACGTACGTTGGTGAAAACGGGCCGGTCGTCTTCAATGCGGGCGATACGGATGCTTACGTGCGCGACCTCGTTGCGTCGGGAGCGGTGTTCAAGGATTTGGAGATCACGAAGCCCTCGCTCGAAGAGGCCTTTCTTTTGCTGACGGGAGGTGCCGCATGAGCACTCTTGGACTCGTCCGCGCGCATGTGAAGGTGCAATTCCTCGACCTGCTGCGCTGGCCCGGATACGTCGTTCCAACCGTCGTCTTTCCGGCGATGTTTTACGTCCTGTTCGATCTGCCGTTCGCCCGCAGGAACGCCGAGGTCGCCGATACGACGGCGCTTGGCTTTATCGCGTTCGCGATCGTCGGCGTAACGCTGTATCAGTTTGGCGTCGGCATTGCCCAGGAACGCGGACGGCCTTGGGAGCGTTACCTTCGCACGCTGCCCGTCGGCGCGGGGGTGCGGCTCTGCAGCCGAATCGTGACCGCGGTGCTCTTCGGATTGATCACCGCTGCCGTCGTGGCCGCCGTCGCGCGGGCGCTGACGCCGATCGATCTGCGCCTGCTGCAATGGCTGCAGGTATTACTCTTTTCGATGGCCGGCGGCGTGCCGTTCGTGCTGATCGGAGTCTCGATCGGCTACTGGACCTCTGCGCGCGCCGCGGTACCGATCGCCACGGCCTGCAACCTGTTGCTCGCCTATGCGGGCGGACTCTGGATTCCGCCGCAATACCTGCCGGATTTCGTGCAGCGGATCTCGCCGTATCTTCCGACGCGGATGTTCGCGGATCTGTTGTGGAGCGTCACCGGGACCGGGCGTGCGCCGGCTGCTCTGGCGGGGCTGGCGCTCTACACGCTGATCTTTGCCGCCGTCGCGACGATCGGATACCGCCGCGACGAGCGAAAGCGTTACGCTTAGGAGCCCGTCGGGCTATGCCCAATTCTCGTCTTTGGGCCGCCTTTTGTCCGAATACGTCGTTGCTCTTCGCTCGCAAAGCGCTGCTTTTGTCGCTCATCGCGCCTCGTCTTCGAACAAAACTCGGCGCCAAATCCGAAAATTGGGCTAACCCGACGGGCTCCTAGCCCAGCTCGTACGCGGCGCGCAGTCCCTCGTCGAAGGCGCGTACCGCGTCCAGCTCCGTTGCCTCTTTTGCGCCGCCGACGACGCGATATGGAACTCCGAGCCGCTGGATCTCGGGCAACAGCGAATCGTTGCGTTCTTGGCCGGCGGCGATCACGACGCTGTCGGCCTCGACGAAGCGAGCGATCCCATCGGCGTCGCGAAAACGAATGCCTCCCGGGACGATCGCGTCGTATTCGACATTGACGAAGCTGTCGACACCGGCGGCGCGCAGCGCCGCAAGGACCGCCCAGCGCGTCGTCTTGCCGATGTGCTGGCCGATCGGGCGCCCGCGCCGAAGCAGCGCGACTTGCTTTCGTCCGGTGACGATCAGCGTTCCGTCTTCGAGCGCGGCCAAACTCTGCTCGTAGAGAAAGCGCGTGCTTTCGGAGGCGCCGGTCTCTCCGAAGCTCAGGTAGTGTGCGACGTCGACCCCGATTCCGCCGGCCCCGACGATTGCCACTCGCGGCCCGGCGTCGGCGTTGCCGAGCAGGAGATCGGCGTAGTTGATGACGTGCGGAAGGTCGCTGCCCCGGAGCGTTATCCGCCGCGGTACGACTCCGGCCGCGAGGATCAGTCCCGCGAACCCTTTGAGCGCGCGAGCGTCGCGGCAGCGTTCGCCCAAGCGTATTTCAACGCCCAGCCGCGCGAGCTCGTTCGCGTAATAGCGAAGCGTTTCGTTGAAGTCCCCTTTGCCCGGGATGCGTCGCGCCATACGGAACTGTCCGCCAAGCTCCGGTTCGGCTTCGAAGAGGACGACTTCATGTCCGAGAGCGGCGAGCGCGCGCGCGCTCTCCATGCCCGCCGGTCCCCCGCCGATCACGGCAAAACGCCGCCGCTGCGAATCCTGCGCTGCCCGCTCGGGAAACTCGAGTTCGTGCGCGGCACGGGGGTTGACCATGCACGAGACCGGAGCGTCGATTAGCGACCGGTCGATGCAGGCTTGATTGCACGCAATGCAGGTATTGACCAAGGCCGCTCGACCGGCGGCGGACTTGGCGACGATGCGCGCGTCGGACAGAAACGGACGTGCCATCGAAACGAAGTCCGCGCTTCCCGCTGCGATGACGGCATTCGCCGCAGCTAAGTCGTTGATGCGATTGCTGGCGATGACCGGCAACTCCGCAGTGGCGCATTTGACGCGTGCCGCAAAGCGTATCCAGGTACCGCTTGGAACCATCTGCTGGACGGTCGGGATCGACGACTCGTGCCAGCCGATGCCGACGTTAAGTGCGTCGACGCCGTCACTGTTCAGGGCGCGCGCGAACTCGAGGGTCTGCGCGGGGGTCGTCGATCCGGCCATCAAGTCGGTGCCCGAAATGCGAAAGATGACTGGATACGTGCTGCCGGCAGCGCTGCGGATCGCGCGCAGGACCTCCCGCGGGAAGCGCATGCGCCGGAAAAAGTCTCCGCCCCATGCGTCGTCGCGCCGGTTCGTTAGCGGTGAGAGAAACTGATTGAGCAGATAGCCTTCGGACGCCATCACCTCGACGGCGTCGAATCCGAGTTCGCGCGCGCGCGTAGCGCCCTGGGCGAAGTCGCCGATCGTCTCGAGTATCTCGGCGTCGCTCAGCGCGCGCGGCGGATCGGGAGAGAAGCGTGACGGTATCGCGGACGGCGCAACCGGTTGGATGCCGAACGACGACCGATAGGCGTAGCGCCCGGCGTGGAAAAGCTGAAGCGCGATGCGCCCGCCCGCGCGGTGCACCGCTTCGACCGCTTGCAGCAACGGCCCGTGCGAAGCCGGATCGTTGATGAAGCTATAGTTTCGTCCGCCGGCTCCGGCTAAATTGACGCACGAGCCGCCGGTCACGATGAGCCCGGCGCCGCCGGCGGCGCGCTGCGCATAAAAGGCGGCAAGTGCCTTGCCGTCCGACTCGATGCCGAGGTGCATCGAACCCATCACGATGCGATTTGCAAGCCGCAGCGTGCCGATCGATCCGGCCTCGAGCGCGTGCTCGAACAACGCGGGCGCCTAGGTTCCTAAAGCGAGAGCGGCGGTGACGTATCTGCGAAGAAGGGCGGGGCGATTACGCTCAGGCCCCCGTCGACGCAGATCGTTTGCCCGGTGATGTACTCCGATTCGGGCGCGAGCAGGAACGCGATCGTGTCGGCAACCTCCTGCGGCGTGCCCATCCGCGCCTTTGGGATCTTGGAGAGCACGCCTTCGATCGGAGCCATTCCCGCGACGTTCTCATAAAAGTAGGCACACGACTCGGTGTCGATGAGGCCGCCGTTGACCGCGTTGACGTTGATGCCGCGCGGCGCGAACTCAACGGCCATGTAGCGAACCCAGGCTTCGACCGCGGCTTTGTTCGAGCCGAGATTTGCATACGTCGGATAGGCTCGCATGCTGCCGTAGCTCGAGAGCGCCACGATGCGTCCGCCGTCGTTCATCAGCTCGATCGCGCGCTGCGCGCCCAGCACGAAGGCCCGCACGTTGAGCGCGTACGACCGGTCGAGATTGTGAGCTTTTAGCTCCTGGATTTTCTTGAACGAGCTGGCCGCTGCGTTGGACACGAAATGATCGAGACGGCCGTATTCGCCGTGCACGCTCTCGAAGAGGCGCTCGATCTGCTCGGGCTCCTCCATATTGGCTTGGACCGCGATCGCGCGCGTACCCAGCGCCTCGATTTCCGCTACCGCTTCCTGCGCGAGCTGCGCGTTGCGATTGTAGTTGATGACCAGCGTCGCGCCGTCGCGCGCGAGCGTTAGCGCGAGCGCGCGGCCGATCCCGCGCGAACTCCCGGTCACCAGCGCAACCTTTCCTTCGAAACGACGGTTCATGCGCTCTCCCCTCCGGAACCGAGCAGCTCGCGGGCGATGACGGTTTTTTGAATTTCGTTGGTGCCCTCTTCGAATCGCTGCGCGCGCGCGTCGCGGTAGACTCGCTCGATCGCGTGGGGCTGCCAAAACCCGCTGCCGCCATGAATTTGCAGCGCTCGATCGGTCACGCGCGTCAGCATGTCGACGGCCTGCAGCTTCGACATCGACGATAGCATCGTGGCCTCGCCGCTCCCGCCCTCCCATTGCCGAGCCGCGTGCAGCACGAGTTGCCGTGCCGCCTCGATATCGGTCGCGTTCTCGGCGATCATGAAGCGGATCGCCTGCCGCTGCGCGAGCTTTTTGCCGAAGGTTTCCCGCTTGCGCGCGTACTCGATGGCGAGCTCCTGCGCCCGTCGCGCGAGGCCGACGCAGCTCATGGCGACCGAGATCCGGCTTGGCGTCAGAAAACCGCCGAGCGCGATATCCAAACCTTGTCCCTCCGCTCCCAGCCGGTTCGCAACGGGAACGGGGGTCCGCTCGAAGGACAGCTGCCCGTGATCCGTTCCGCGAACGCCCATCGACTCGTCCATCTCGACGACCCGCGCGCCCGGCGAGCGGCGGTCGACGAGCAATGCGACGGTTCCTTCGGCGCCGCGCGTTCCCGCAAGCCGCGCGAAGAGCAGCCAGTAGTCGCAGATCGTTCCGAACGTGATCAGGTGCTTTTCGCCGCTAAGGTAGTACGTATCGCCCTCGCGCTCGACGCTGCAGCGAAGGTCGGCTCCCGTCCCCGCCGTCGGCTCGGTCAAGGTGAAGGCGACTTTCAGCTCGCCTTGGATCGATGGCAGAATGAAGGACTGGCGCTGCTGCGCCGTCGCGAACCGGTCCATCGCACGCCACGTGCCGTTGACGACGTGAACGATCATGCGAATCGAAGCGTGTGACATCGAAAAAAGCTCGATGAGCTCGAGATAACGCGAGAACGGAATGCCCCGGCCTCCGTACTCGACCGGCGCCGCCAGCGAAAGGAAGCCTCGGTTGCGCAGTTCGTCCCAAAGTTCGAGCGGGACGTGCCGGTCACGCTCGATGCGCTGCGCCCATTCTTCCCCGCGGCCGGCGACGTAAAGCGCGATCTCGTCGCGAAGCGCGGCGAACGAGGCGTCGTCGAACGCGGGCGCTGCGTCGAGCTGCTTCAAGAAACGTTCGCCTTGTCGCGCTCGTAGGCTCGCAGCTCGCGCGCGCGCTCGCGAAGCAGATATTTCTGCACCTTACCCGACGGGGTGCGGGGCAGCGCGTCGACGATCTCGAGACGTTCGGGCCAATAGTGCTTGGAGGCTTGGCAGGCGTACAGATAGTGCTGCATCTGATCGAAGTCAAAGCGAGATCCCTCATGCAGCGCGGCGAATGCACAGGCGCGCTCGCCGAGACGCGGATCGGGCATGGCGACGATGGCGATCTCCGCGATCGCCGGATGGTCGCTCAACAGCTGTTCCATCTCCGCGACCGGAATTTTTTCGCCGCCGCGATTGATGACGTCGCGCACGCGTCCGGTGATCCGGATGTATCCGGCTTCGTCGATGATTCCGAGATCGCCGGTCTTGAACCACCCGTCGGGCGTATAGGCGGCGGCCGTCCATTCGGGATGATCGGCGTAGCCGACGAACATCGTCGGCGAGTGCACCTCGAAGTGCCCTTCCTGACCGGCCGGGAGCCTGCGCCCTTGCGCGTCGGTGATGCGCAACTCGATTCCGCGCAAGGCGCGGCCGTCGGTTCCCCAGACCTTCGCCGGCTCGTCGGTAGGAGCCGCGAGCGATCCCAGACACGATTCGGTGGTACCCCAAGCGCCGCAGACTGCGGTGCCGAGAACGCGCGTCGCGCGTTCGGCCATGCCCCGCGGCACGGCGGCACCGGTCGCGACGAAGATTCTCAAGGCCGCCGGCGCGCGCTCTCCGCTTTCGACGGCGTGCAGGAGGTCCGCCAAAAACGGCGTTGCCGCCTGCACGAAGGTCCCGTCCCAATCGTTGAGCGCGCGCAGCGCGCGCGATGCATTCCAGACCGGCTGAACGATCTGCGCGACGCCCATCACGAGCGCGAGCCACATGCCGTAGAGAAAGCCGGTCTGGTGCGCGAGCGGCGAGGGGATGAAGATCCGGTCTTGCGCTCCGAGGCCCAGGTGCTCGACTTCCATCGCGGCGGCGCGCATGAGGACGTCGTTACGGTGCAGTACGCCTTTTGGTTCACCCGACGTACCGGACGTAAACAGCAGCTGCGCGATCGCCCGAGGATCGCTGACCCGCGCGTCGAGCGCGGCCCGGTCAATCTGAGTCGTTCGCAGTGCATCCTGATAGCGTAGCCAGTGAACCGATTCGTCGTCGTACTCTTGCACGGGTAACGCGTACGGCTTGCGGCCGCCGGCGCAGACGACGACGTGCTCGAGCCGCAGCGGAAGGTCCCCGCTGAAGACGCGCGTCTCCCCGAGCATCGAAGCAACCTCGCCGGCGTGCCGGCGCCCGCGCGCCTCATCGGGTACGAACAGGACGCGCGCGCGCGACCGCCGCAGGCAGAACGCAATTTCGCGCTCACGAAAGATCGGCATCAACGGGCAGCAGACCGCGCCGATGCGCAGCACCGCCAAGGAGATGATGACGAACTCCAGCTGGTTGGGCAGTTGATAGGCGACGCGTTCACCGTAGCGCACGCCGAGGTTGAGCAGCAGGGTCGCCGTGCGTTCGACGCGTTCGAGCAGCTCTTCCCACGTAAGGGCGACGTCACTTCCTTCGCGGGTTTCGACGACGGCGAGGCCGACGGGCGACTCTTTTGCGTTGCGATTGAGCAGCTCGTTGATCGTCAGCGCGGCAGCACGGTCGGGTTTCGGGATCGCGGGTGCGTTCTTGCCGCCCGCGAGGCGGGCGTTCGCGGGGGTGTCCGACGTCGCCATCGCAACGCCGATGCTGCGCATCGCGTCGAGAAAGCGCGGATACGAGATCCGGTACGCGTTTGGGTACGTCAGCGTGCTCTGACCCTCCGCGCGCGAGGCCGCGACCGCCAGCGACATCAGAATCCGGTGATCGTTGAACGACGACAGGTGGGCTCCGAAAAGCTGCGAAACGCCGTGCGCCACCAGCCGGTCGTCGTGGAGCTCGAGGTGTCCGCCCATGCGGTTGAGCTGCAGCATCGCCGCGACGCGATCCGACTCTTTGAGGCGGACGTGTGCGATGTTCTCGAGCACCGTCTGCCCTTTCGCGAACGTACCGAGCGTCGAGAGGATCGGCAGCATGTCGGGAATGTCGCGGCAGTCGACGCGCACGCCCCGCAATTCGATTCCGTCGTGGCGCACGCGCACCGCGTGGGCGTGCGTGTCGTATTCGATCGGGAGGCCCATTTCCCGAACGATCTCCATAAACGCCCCCTCGGGGTGGTCGGGAAGCTCACCCGGGAGCTCTTGCAGTCCGCGAAAGAGCACGTCGGAGGGATGGAGTGCGGTGACCGCGAGCCCAAAGGCCGCCGAGCCGATATCCGGCGGCAGCGCGACGGTCGCGGGGCGCGCCTCCTGGCCCGGCTCGACGTCGAAGCGTCGCCAATCCGGCGAGATGCGGACGTGAAGATTGAAAGCGCGCATCATCTCGACGGTCAGCGCGATGTACGGGCGTTCGTTGAGCTCGCCTTCGACTTCGATCGTCGTGGATTGCGTCGCGAAGGGAGCCAGCAGCAACACTCCGGATATCCATTGAGAGAGCGTGCCCGGGATGACGATCGTCCCGCCCCGCGGCCGGCTCGGCGAGATCGCAATCGGTGGACAGCCGGCGGCGGATTCGAAGCGAACGCCCAGCTGCGCGAGCGCATCGAGCAGCGGTCCCACCGGACGGCGGCGGAAGTACTTCTGTGCCGTCAACGTTACCGGCGAGTCGGCCAGGGATGCCAAGCCGATCATGAAGTAGAGCGTCGAGCCGGAGCTGCCGACTGAAACGACCTTGCGCTTCACGCGATACGGGCCGCCGGAGACGAGCAGCGTTTGCCCTTCGACTTCGATCTTCGTCCCTAACGCCCGCAGCACGTCCATCGTGAACTGCACGTGGCGAGCGTCGGAAAGCCCGAGTATCCGGCTCGTTCCCGGCGCGAGCGATGCCAGAATGAGCGCCCGGTGCGCGTGATATTTCGAGTTCGGTACCTCGACCTCACCGGTCAGCGGCCCGCTCGTTCCTTTGACGAGTAGATTCATCGGCGTCCTACCTCGAGGCGTTTAGCCTGCAACCTTCCGAGCATTAAGGAACGCGCCCTGCTCGTCATCGAGAGACGACCAGCGACGCGTTTTGACCGCCGAAGCCGAACGCGTTCACTTGAAAGGCAGAGTAGGCGCGCGCTCGCGGCTCCCCGATCACCAAGTCGAAGCGCGCGGCGGGATCGATTCGTTTGGTTCCCATCGTCGGGGGAATCTGCGATTCGTGCATTCCCGCGATGCCCGCGACGACGCACATAGCCCCGGCGCTGGCCATGCTGTGGCCGACGTGTCCTTTGATCGAGGTTACAACCGGCCGCCGATTTGCGAACGCTGCGTCGATCGCCGTTGCTTCGGCAGCGTCGCCGACGATCGTCCCGGTCGCGTGGGCGTAGACGACGTCGCAGCTTTCACCGGCTTCCTGCGCGGAATCCATTGCGTCGCGCATCGTCTGGACTTCGAAGCGGGCCGATGGATCGGGCGAGGTGATGTGGTGGGCGTCGGCCAGCGAACCGTACCCGCGAATGCGCGCGAGCACGTGCGCGCCGCGCCGATCCGCCCGCTCGAGCCGCTCCAAAACAACGACCGCCGCGCCGTCGCCCATTACGAATCCGTCGCGGTCGACGTCGAACGGGCGCGACGCGAGCGTCGCGTCGGAATTGCGCGAGAGCGCGCCGGCACGTACGAGGCTTTCGTAAACCAGCGGGCTCAGCAGCGTTTCGGTCCCCCCGGCGACTGCGGCGTCGATCTCGCCGCGCTCGATCATCCCGGCCGCCAGGCCGATCGCGTCGAGTGAAGATGCGCACGCCGTGCTGATTGCGAGTTGTGGTCCGTGAAGCTTCCAGCGCATTGCGATCAGCGCGCTTGGCATATTCGGTATGACCAGCGCCATGAGTTTCGGAGTCACGTTGCGGCCCCCCGACTCGAGCAGCCGTGTCTGAGCCTCGGCGACGAGCGGAAAGCCGCCCATCGTATTACCGATGATGACACCGGTGCGAGAGGGCGGCGCATCGAGGCGAGCGCCTTCCATCGCTTGCGCCGTGGCGATTAGTGCGTACTGTGTGAAGCGGTCGGTATTGCGCAGGACGGTCGCATCGAGCGCGTTGGGTGCGAGAAAACTGTCGGGGACCGCCGCCCAGAATCGATTTCCCGAGAGCCTCGGGAGCGGCGAGCGCATCGGGCCGACTGCACGCTTGCCGATGAGAAGGCTTCGCCAAAAGTCGTGTGCCCCGGTGCCGATGGGCGAGACGACCCCTACTCCGGTTACCGCAACATGCTCCACCGCGCGTGATTTGCGGGAGCCGACGCGACCTGGCCTGCTGGAGCGCTCCGGGCATGATGAGCGGGAGAGCCGTCGAAGCGAGAGAGGTGGAGCGAGGGGTAAACGTACCGCAATCGTACCGGCTGGTCCGCCGGGACGCGCGCGCGCAGCGCACGATCGTGCGGCTGCGCAGCGGGGCGACCTTCGGAGGCGAGGAGGTCACGATCTGCGCCGGGCCGTGCGGCGTCGAGTCGGAGGAACAGCTCGAGCAGGCTGCGCGCGCAGTAGCGGCCGCGGGCGCGAATGTTTTGCGCGGCGGCGCCTACAAGCCGCGAACCTCTCCCTACTCATTTCAGGGTCTGGGTGAAAAGGCTCTGAAGATGCTGCGCGAGGCCGGGGATCGCCATGGCCTCGGCGTCGTAACGGAGGTCCTCGATCCACGCGATGTCGAGAAGGTGGCCGGCTACGCCGACATGCTGCAGATCGGCACTCGCAACATGCAAAACTTTCCGCTGCTGCGTGAAGTCGGCGCGACGAGGACGCCTGTGCTGCTCAAGCGCGGCCTCTCCGCGACGGTTCAAGAATGGCTTCTCGCGGCCGAGTACGTGATGCTCGGCGGCAACGAGAGCGTCGTGCTCTGCGAACGCGGAGTGCGCTCCTTCGACGTGGCGACGCGCAATCTGCTCGACATCTCGGTGGTGCCGCTGCTCGAAGAGATGACGCACCTGCCGGTGATCGTCGATCCTTCGCACGCCGTGGGGATCGCGCGGCTGGTCCCGCCGATTGCGATCGCGAGCATCGCTGCCGGCGCACACGGGCTGCTGATCGAGGTCCACCCCGATCCGCCCAACGCCCTATCGGACGGCGCGCAATCGCTCGACTGCGAACAGTTCGATCAGTTAATGCGCAAGTTGGAACGGATCGCCGAGTTTGCGGGGCGTAGGCTGCCGCCGCGTCCTTCCGCGAAATCCGCCGACTCGCGCAAAACCGACGGCGAGGTCCGATCGAGCAAAAGCGGCGTCAGACTCGCGTAACCGGCGTCGACGGCGCCGATGTCGGTTCCGGTCGTTTCTCGATCCGTCGCGAAGGGCGACTCCCAGGCACGATAGTAGCGCGTTGCGCCCCCATGCTCCTCGCCGATCATCCGGCCGCAAATGCGTTTACGGCCGAGCCGTGTAACGCGGATTCCGCCGATCTCTTCGAGCGGGAGATTGGGAACGTTCAAGTTCCAGTAGCAACTCGGGTTCTCACCCGCAGCGGCCACGCGTTCGATGCAGCGCAATGCGATGAGCGCGCCGCTGCGCCAGTGACGCTGCGCCAGCGGTTCTTCGTGATCGGCCGCCAGCGAGACGGCAAGCGCGGGAATTCCCAGCAGGCAGGCCTCCACGGCGCCGGCAACCGTACCGGAGTAGTTGACGTCGTCGGCGAGATTCGGTCCATGGTTGATACCGCTTACGACGAGCTGGGGCCGCTCCGCGAGCACCGTTGCGCCCAAGAAAACACAGTCGGCGGGCGTTCCCGAGCACGCGTAGGACGGTACTGCCCAGCCTTCCCGCCGCGCCATCGTTATCGCTTCGTCGGCGGTGATCGCGTGCGAGACGCCGCTGCGGTCTCCCGCGGGCGCGACGACGATCACGGAGTGCTCCCCGCGCAGCGCGTCGGCGAGCGCGAGGATGCCGGGTGAGTCGATGCCGTCGTCGTTGGTGACTAAGATGCGCGTACGCGAACTACTTTACGCCGGGACGAAGCGAAGGGCGAGACCGTCGATGCAGTATCGCAGGTGTGTGGGCGCCGGACCGTCGTCGAAGATATGCCCGAGATGGCCTCCGCATTGCCGGCAGTGCAGCTCGGTGCGCTGCTCGACGAGCGCGTAATCGGCTTGCGTTCGCGTTGCGTTGGGCAGGACGTCCCAGAACGACGGCCATCCGTCGCCGCTGTCGTACTTCGTCTTCGAGGAGAAGAGTGCCAGGGCGCAGCCTGCGCAGCGATAGACTCCGGCTCGATTTTCGGCGATCAGCGCGCTCGAGAAGGCCGGCTCGGTTCCCCCCTGGCGAAGAATGCAGTAGCGATCGTCACCGAGCAGGGCGCGCCATTGCGCATCGGTGCGCGCTACGCCGTAGGTTTGCTGCGCGGCGGATCCGCGAGCCACGCAGCCGGCAAAGGCGAGCGTGGCTGCCGCGGTCAGAAACTCGGTGCGTTTCACGTCGCGACCTTCGGAATGATGTGGCACGACGCCCCGCCGTTCTTCTCAAAATAGCGCTGGTGATACTCCTCGGCACGCGAAAATCGAGAAGCCGGCGCGATCTCGGTTACGATTGGGCGCGCGTGCTTTTGCTGTTCCCGGTCGCGCGACGCTGCGGCCGCACGAGCCTGCTCGTCACCGTGCGTAAAGATCGCCGAGCGATATTGGTCGCCGACGTCGGGCCCCTGACGATTGAGCTGCGTCGGATCGTGAATCTGCCAGAAGAAATCGAGCAGCTGGTCGTACGATATCCGCTGCGGATCGTAGGTAACTTCGACGGCCTCCGCGTGGCCGGTCGTGTGCCCGCAGACCTGGCGATAGGTCGGGTTGTCGGCGTGGCCTCCGGTGTAGCCGGAGACGGCGTCAATAACGCCCGGCAGCTGGCGAAAGGCGTCTTCGACACCCCAGAAGCAGCCGGCGGCAAAGGTTGCAGTCTTACTCTCCATACACCCTTTACAACGCTCCAGCTCCCCTGCCGGATGCATCGAGCCCCGCACGCACGCCAGGAGCCTAGACGGCGTCGTTGCGGAGGATATCCTCGACGCTCTCGCGTCGCGCCAAGGGCCGGCTAAGACCCTCGTGCACGCCGACGACGGCAGGGCGCGGTATCCGGTTGTAGTTGCCCGCCATGCTGTAGGTATACGCGCCGGTCGAACACATCGCGACGAGCGCGCCGGCGGCGATGCCGCCCGGCAAGCGAACGTTGCCGAGCTCGTCGTTTTCGCAGGAGCGGCCGCAGAGCGTCATATCTTCGCCGGTGCCCGAAACGGGGGACACGGTTACGACGTGATGGTACGCGCCGTACAGCGCGGGTCGCGGATTCTCGCCCACGCCGCCGTCGACGACGAGGAACGTACGTTCCGACTGCCGCTTGACGGCGAGAACGCGATAGAGCGTCGTTCCCGCCAGCGCGATGATCGCGCGCCCCGGTTCGAGGCCCAAGCGAGGGACCGGCAGCGAGCGCGCGACCGCAGCCGCTCGCAGACTCTCGGCCGCGCCGGCAATAGCGGTTTCGACCTCGAGCTGCTCGGGCACGGCGCCCGGGTGGGAGGGCACGCCGAAGCCGCCGCCGATGACGATCTGCTCGGAGTTCAGACCAACGTCTGCGAAACGGCCCGCGGCTTCGACGAGTGCCGACGCATTCTGCGCGTAGGCGGCGCTCTCGTAGATCTGCGAGCCGATGTGGGCGTGCAGGCCGGCGAAGTGAAGCTGCGGGTTATTCCTGATCAGGGCCGCGGCCGCGTGCTCGTCGCGAAGGTGAATGCCGAACTTCGTGTCGTTTCCGCCCGTGCGAACGTACGCGTGACTGCCGGCTTCGATACCGACGTTGAGGCGAAGCATCACGTTGACGCGCGATGCAGCCTGTGAGAATGCCGCGAGTCGCGCGAGCTCTTCGAGGCCGTCGACGACGATGCGCCCTAGCCGTCCCGCCGCGGCGGCGGCGAGCTCTTCGTCAGACTTGCCGGCACCGTGCAGGGTGATGCGTTCGGGGCTAAACCCCGCGCGTTCGGCAGTGACGAGTTCGCCGAGCGAGCAGACGTCGACGCCGATCGGATGCGCGGCGAGATGGCGTAAGAACTCCGTCGTTGCGAAGGCCTTCGCTGCGTACGATACCTCTGCACCGGACGCCGCTGCCGAGTCCGTAAGCGCGCGCACCGCGTCGTCGACCACGCCGAGGTCGATGACCAGCAGCGGCGTTCCGTAGCGGTAGGCCAGTTCGCGCGCCGGAACCTCGCCGAGAAGAAGTTCGCCGCCGTTGTCGCGGCGATGCCCGGGCGCGAGCTCGCCCTGCCACCCGAGAAGCGACGTCAGAACTGCTCCAAGAACCCGTCGATGACGTCTTGTGCGATCCCCGCCGCGATCAGCCGGCTCGCGAGCTGCTCCCGGTCGAGCGGCGGCGTGACGAACATGAACGGCGCCGCCTCGCCGCGCGCAGCGCGGACGGTGCACCACTGCGAGGCCGCTGGAATCAAAACGGTTTGGTAGGGGGTCAGCGCGACGCCATCGCCGTTGCCGGAAACTTCGAGCGGCTCGTGGAGCGACATGATGATGAGCGGGCGCAGACCGGTTCCAAGGGACGCCGGCTCGCTGGTAGCAACGATGCGTTCGACGACGAAGTTGGCGTCGGCGATGAGCGCCGTACGGTCCAGCCCTTCGAAGTGGTAGGGAATTTGCAGCAGCGTTCCGGTGGCCGTGGCCTCGTAATGCAGGACGTCCGCGGCTTTTTCAACATTGAGCTCCCGCGGTTTTCCGTCGAGCCCGAGGCGGTTGTAATCGAACATCCGGTAGGTCAGGTCCGAAGCCTGCTGCGTCTCGAAGACGGTCACTCCCGGCCCGATCGCGTGAACGACGCCGTGAGGTATGTAAACGGTATCGCCGGTTTTCACCGGGATGTGCCGAAGCAGTTCGCCCAGCGTTCCGTCGGCAACGCGCTGCAGATATTCCTCACGAGAAGTATCGCGCGTCCAGCCGTAGACCAGCTGGGCATCGGGCTGCGCGGCGAGCACGTACCAGCATTCCGTCTTGCCGAACGGCTGGTGCTCGACTCGCTGGGCGTAGGCATCGTCGGGATGCACCTGCACCGAAAGCCAATCGTGCGCCGTGATGATCTTCGTCAGAATCGGAAAGATGCGCTTGGGATCGATGTTTCCCAGCAGCTGCGGGCCCAAGCGGCCGCGCAGATCGGCGACCGTATCACCCGCCAAGGATCCGTTGGTGACGGGATCGGTGTCCCAGCACTCCCACGATTCACCGAGCTTTGCATTTGGATCGCCGTGCTTGCCGTAGACGTGCACGAGTTCGTCGCCGCCCCAGACCTGCGTCGTCAGCTTCGGGTCGAGAATGTAGGGATAAAGCGAGGCGCTTTGCATGGCCCGGCTACGATACGATGCGTTTGAGTCGAATTCCGGCTCGTAAACGGGCCCGCGTGCCGGCGGCGAGAAGAGCGCCTGGTGCACGAGCTCTATATCGGCATCGGCTCGAACCTCGGCGACCGGCAGGCAAACATCCTCGGCGCGCTGCAGCGGCTGCGTGCCCGCGCGCAGATCCTCGCGGTTTCGGCTTTTTACGAGTCCGCGGCCGCCGACGGGGCAGAGGGGCCGCCATATCTCAATGTCGCCGCGGCGTTGCGATCCGAATTAGATGAGGAACGCTTCGCGAGTTTTGCCCGAGAAGTCGAACGAGCGGTCGGCCGCGCGGGAGGTGCCCGGCGTCTCGAGCCGCGTCCGATCGATATCGACCTGCTCGTTTTCGACGAGCGGGTCGTACAGCAGCGGCTCGATGCCCGTCCCTACAATGCCGTGCCGCTGGCGGAGATTGCGCCGGGCCTGGTTAGAGTCTCGCTCAACGGGGCTGTCCGCCGGCTCGAGCGCGGCCTTCGCTTCGATACCGATCGGCAGTCCGAAGAGCCCGAGGTGCGGCTCTCACTCGCCCGCGCCGGCGTCTCGGGCGTGCGCCGCGTCGTTCACTTGGAGGTCGACGGCCGCGCGCGCGTCTATAACGGGGAGTTCTCGATGGTTGCCGATCTTGCCGCGGACAAGGCCGGCGTGCACATGTCGCGCTTCTCCGAGATCCTCGAGGAGGCGACGCTCGACGTGCTGGCCGAAGCAGCGCAGCCGGCTCGTGTCGAACGCCTTGCCGAAGCGATTGCCACGCAGATCGTTCGCAGCCAGCGCGCGATTCGCGCCGACGTACGGCTGCGGGCGCAATTCGGACTCGAACGCTGGACTCCGGTGAGCGGGAAGCGAGGCGAGGAGACGTACACGCTTATCGGAATTGCACACGCCGACGAAGCCGGTACGCGCCGCGTCGTCGGCGTTGAAGCCGAGGGTATGACCGCGTGCCCCTGCGCCCAGGCGATGGTCCGCGAGCACTCTCTGCACGAACTACAGGAAGCGGGGTTCAGCGAGGGCGACGCGCAGCGCGCGCTCGATGCCCTGCCCGTCGCGACGCACAATCAGCGGGGTCGCGGCACCCTGCTGCTGGGCGTCGCGGACGATCGCAGCGAGGCCGTTCGCGCCGAAGACCTCGTAGAGATCGTGGAAAACGCGATGTCGAGCGAGACCTACGATTTGCTCAAGCGGCCCGACGAGTTCTTCATCGTCAACAAGGCCCATCACAATCCGCGGTTCGTCGAAGACGTCGTGCGCGGTATCCTCGCTCGGACGCTCGACATGTACGACGACCTCGGCGACGACACATTCGTTTTTGCCGGTCAGGTCAACGAGGAGTCAATCCACAAGCACGACGCGTTTGCGGAAGGGTTCGGGCTGTTCGGCGAGTTGCGGCGCGAACTGCACGCAGCTGAGAGCGAGGCGAAGACCGATCTCGCCGCGTGGCTGCGCACCCGGTCGACTCTAGGCTTCGTCGAGCGCGGCGATTCGCGCTCGCAGTGACGGATGCGACGCGAAGAAGAACTCGTACCATCCCGGAGGATCTTCGTCGGCAAGATTCTGGTCGCGTAGGCGGCGGAACGCGGAGGCCCCGGCCGCGGCATCGCCGGTTGCATCGAGCGCAAAGCGATCCGCGGCCCACTCGCGCGAGCGCGAGAACGCAAAGAGCAGCGGACGCAATATCTGCGTTGCAACCAGCATGAGCGCGTAGAGCCGTACGATTAGCAACGGACGATCGCGAAGCTCTTCGCGCTCCTTTTCGGAGACGGCGAGACTTGAAGTGAGAAAGAGAACGATCGCCAAGGCTTCGCTGAGGGCGATTAGGCGCCACGTGTCCTTGTTCACATAGTGGCCGAGCTCGTGCGCGACCACGAACTCGGTCTCCGTCTCCGGGAATGCACCGATCAGCGTATCGCCGAGCACGATCCGGTGCGTGCGGCCGATCCCGGTTACGAAGGCATTGGCTTTGCGGGTTTGGCGGCTCATGTCCATTCGCAGAATTGCCGCGTCGCCGACGCCGAAACGTTTGGCGAGCGCGCGGAGGCGCTCTTCGAGCGATCCGGTTATCGGTTCGAACTGGTTGAAAAGCGGCATGACGTACAGGGGAACGATGATGTTGCCGATCACAAAGAGCGGAAAGGCTCCGAGGCTCGCCCAGAGCGGCCACGACCGTGACGCCCGGCGCAGCGCAAAACCCAATAACGTCGCGAGCAGTCCCGAAAGCGCGGTTGAGAGGATCGAAGACTTCGCATAGTCGGTCACCCATCCGGCCCGCGTTTGATCGCTCAAACCGAAGCGGCGCTCCAGAGCGTATCCCTCGACGAACGAAACCGGAAGCTCGAATGCCGACGATATCAGCGAAAAAGCGCCAAAATACGCTGCGGGACGCAGCCATACCGGCAGGCCGGCCGTGGCCTCATCGGCTCGACGCGAGACCGGGGCGTAAGCGAAGGCCGCGAATTCAGCGGTTGCGCGAAGAGTCCCGACGACCTCGAGTGCCCGGCGAGCGCTGGAGTAGGCGCGCGCGTCTTTCGCGACTGCTCCGGCCGGTTCGCTCCACTCGCGCCACGCTTGCACCGCGCGCACGCAAGTGTAGCCTGCGCCGAATCCGACGCCCAGGCCGACGAGAATCTGGCGAAGGCTCACCGTCCGGTTCTACTCTCGCCCGAACTCGGCGCGCAGCGCATCCTTCGCCCGCTCGAGTATGTCACGGCGCTCTTGCGGAAGGCTTCGCCCCGCTCGATTAATGTAAAAGGTCAGCATCGACATCGCCGACCGATACGGAGAACTCTTACGCCGCGTGCTTTGCTGCGCGGATCGCTGCAGCGATCGTGCGATCGCTTTCGGGTCCTTCTTTTCGAAGACGCCGGGCTCGAGGTCGAGCGCGTTGCTGCCGCGCGTGACTTCCTTCGACCACTCTTTTTTCGTGCTCATCGCCACGTTGTACCCAGGCCGCTTCAGACCAGCGAGATCGTCTCTTTGGGCTTCGGATGTGCCTCGAGCGCGGCAACGAGCCGGTCGGCGAGCAGGTCACAGACGGGGTCGTCGAGCTCTTCGATTCTCCCTTCGTCGGCAAGCGTGAGCTTCACCGGGTCGATGGGGATGCGAGCGAGGACCGGCGCCTGCGCGAGCTCCGCGACTCGCTGCGCGTACGACGGTCCGAAGATGTCGTATTGTCTGCCGGTATCCGGGGCGACGAAGTACGACATGTTCTCGACGATCCCCAGGATCGGTTTCTTCAACTGGTGGATCAAGTTTGCGGCCTTGCGCACGACCATCGTAGCAAGCGCCTGCGGCATCGTGACGAGGACGACGCCGTCGATCGACAGCGACTGAAGGACGGTCAATGGGGCGTCGGAGGTTCCGGGCGGCAGATCGACGAGCAAAAAGTCGAGCTCGCTCCAGAGAACTTGTTCGTAGAACTGACGAATGACGCTGGCCACGATCGGTCCTCGCCAGATCATCGCGGTATCCTCGCGATCGGTTAGCAGATTCGAGCTGACGACTTCGATCGCGCTGCGCGTGATCGCCGGCGACATCAGCGGCTGCGGCTGGCCCTGCGGCGTCGTTTTGACCGGGTCGGGCTGGATGTCCAGGGGTTCGTGCAACCCGAAGAGGCGCGGGATCGAAGGTCCGGTGATGTCGGCGTCGAGGATGCCGACGCGGAAGTGCTTTCGCCGCAAGCCGATCGCGAGCAGTGCGGTGACCAGCGACTTGCCGACGCCGCCCTTTCCCGACATGATCGGTATCGTGTGCGCGATCTTCGTTCGTCCCGCAAATGCTCCGGGGGCGCGCGCGGCCGGGCGACGCGCATCCGCCGGGATCGGCGGCACGCCGCCCGAACGGCGAGCCTCCTGCAGGGCGGCGAGAACCGGCTCTACGCGTAGGCCGTGGGCGCGCGCTCCCTGCTCGACCGTCTCATATTTGCTCACGCCGCAACCGCTGCAGCCCAAACCGAAGGCGGTCAAAACCTCGGCGGCGAGCGGCCAGTGCGCCACCAGCTCTTTGATATTGGTCTGCGCGGCGATCTGAAGTTCGGGCATGGCTTCTTGGTTGAACCTGCGAACGGCGGCGGGGTATGCAAGGGTCGATCGATCGCGCTCTCGACGTGCTCGCCGGCGGCTGCGATTCGCCGGTCCGTTCGGGGTGGGGAGTTGGCCTTCCCATGTTCGTCCAGAACTCGGCACGCGGCGCCTATGCCTTCGACGAAGCCGGGCGGCGGTACATCGACTATGTCATGGCGTATGGCCCGCTGCTCTTCGGCCACACGCATCCGGCGCTGGTCCAAGGGCTCGACGCGCTCGCTGCCGGCGGCTTGGTTTGGGGGACGACTCATCCCCAAGAGATTCATCTCGCGCAGCGCGTCAGAGGCCACCTGCCCTCGATGCAGCGCCTGCGCTTCGTCACGTCCGGCACCGAAGCGATGATGAGCGCGGTTCGCGTCGCGCGCGCGTACACGGGCCGCTCGCACGTGCTCAAGTTCGCCGGGAACTACCACGGGCACTTCGACCTCGCGCTGCTCGATGCGGGAGCGTCGGCGGGTCTGGCGAGCGCGCGCAGCGGAATTCCGCAAGGCGTATCCGGCGACGTGCTCGTTGCGAGATACAACGACCTCGACTCCGTCGACGAACGCCTCGAAAAGGCGCGCGGCGTGCTCGCGGCGATCGTCGTCGAACCGATCGCCGCGAACATGGGCCTCGTACTTCCGGCTGAGGGCTTCCTCGAAGGGCTGCGGCGGCGTGCGACCGAGATCGGCGCGCTGCTGATTTTCGATGAAGTCATAACCTGGCTTCGCTTCGGATTGGGAGGCGCGCAGGGGCGCACGGGAATCGTTCCCGACCTGACGGCGCTTGGTAAGATCATGGGCGGCGGCGTTCCCATTGCCGCGTTCGGCGGCCGCAGGGACGTGATGGAAGCGCTCGCGCCCCACGGCTCCGCGTTCACCGGCGGTACGCACGGCGGCAATCCGTTTGGGGTGGCGATGGCGCATCGCGTACTCGATCTGCTCGAGACCCATCCCGAATACTACACGCAGATGAGCGGGGTCGCAGGCCGCCTCGCCGACGGTATCCGCACCATCTTCGCACAGCGCGGCCTCCCGTACGCGGTGTTGCAGCTCGATTCAGTCGTCGACTTCAAGTTTCGCGCGGGTGCGCCGTCGCGCGACTTCGACGATGCGCGCCGTTCGAATCGGCAGGCATACGCGGCCTATTGCGCCGCGATGCTCGAGCGCGGCGTTCTCTTGCCGCCTTCGCAGAACGAAGTGATGTTCGTCTCCACCGCGCACGGGCAAGTAGACGTCGAGGAGACGCTCGAGGCGATCGCCGCCTCATTGCCGGCCTCCTAGGACTGTCTCCCTAAACGCGAATCTTTCGAATCTGGGGCCGTTGGGGCAGCAGGTTCGTCGCGACCAGCGCGACGGGGATGCCGAAGAAGACGACGTGCGCGACGAGGATGTAGAGGAAGACTCCTGGCGAGGGAAACGGCCGCACGAGCGCGTGTCCGAAGTGAATGAGCAAACGCATCACCCCCATCGCCACGACTCCGAGAGCGATCCCCGCGGTCAGCGCGTGCTTTTGCAGCCCACGGATGCGCAGGGCCGCAAAGACGAAGAGTATGCCCCAGACGATGCTGACGGCAAAATGCATCAGCGTCCCCAGCGCGGCCGTCGCCCAGCCCCCGCGGTACGCGGCCGCGCCTAAGGCGTTGGACGCATCCCACTGCATGACGAGCAGCGCGGTCACGTGCTTGGCAACCCAAGGCTCGCTAATTACGAGATAGAGGTCGATGAGAACCGCGCCGCACAGGCCGGCGAGGGCGCCGATCCCAACGGAGCGGGCGCTCATCCGGGCGGCGCGCCCTTCGGAATCTCGCACGATTCGAAGGCGAAGTCGTAAAAGCCGACACCTTCGCCCTTCGGCGCGAGCCTGATCTCGTGCTGGCCGTATCGAGCATTCATGATAATGTCGTACGCTCGAGGCGCGTCTACTGTGACGTACGATCCGCCGGGGTCGTAGCGGAGGTCTTTTCCGGCGTCTTCCTTCGGCACCGGCTTTCCGTCCTACGTGACCTCCACGCGCGTGTTCCCCCCGCGTTCGGGTTTTAAGACGGCGACTAGTTGGATCGCATGATAGCGCAGCGCCAAGTACCCGCCGCTCTCTCCGGAGACGGCGGCCTGCGGCGAGAGGTGCCAGTATCCCTGAAGCTCGATCGCGCCGTCGCGCGGGCCGGCGCCGCTCGGCGAGTAATTCGTGTCGCGCGAGGGATCGTTCTGCGCGGTCGCGTCGGCGATGTTCTGATGCCCGACCAAGAGCTCCGGCGTATGCGGATAGCAGACGGCACCGGCCTTGTCGTAGCTGTCCTGCGGCAGCAGCGCCATGATCGGCGGAAGCTTGCGAACCGCCTGATCGCTGCGAAGGAGTGCTTGAATGCGAGCCTCGGTGTCCTGATAACCGCCCTCACCTTCGAAACTCTCTACGAGCTGGCCGTTACGGCCGTAGAGGTACTCGTGTGGCCAGATGGTGTTGCCGTAGCGCTTCCAGATCGCGAACGAGTCGTCGAGTACGACCGGCCAATCGACGTTCAAACGTTTCACCGCGGCGGCGACGTTGGCGTGTTCCCCGGAGAAGCGGAACTCGGGCGTGTGTACGCCGACGATCACGAAGCCGTCGTCGTGATAGCGCCGATACCACTCTCGCAGATACGGCAGCGTGCGAAGACAGTTGAGACAGGTGTACTCCCAAAAGTCGACGAGAACGATCTTTCCGCGAAGTTGCGCGGCATCGAGCGGTGGGCTGTTTATCCAGCCGGCGCCGCCGTCAAAGCTTTGCAGGGAGGGAGGCTCCGCGCCGAGGCCGACCTGCCACGGTCCCGGCGCGAAGGCGGCTATCACTGCCGCAACCACGAGCGCTGTGCGCACGCAGAGCCCTTTCCTAGATTTTCACCTGGGCGTTGAGGTAGATGTTGAAGGGCTGCAGAACGCCTCCGATGGCGCCATTGTTTCCCAACGTCGGCAGATAGCTTTGCTGAAATGCGGCCGGCGTGCGAGCTTTGTTGGCCGCAAAGTCGTTGATCCCGGTGCCGTTGTAGAAGTTGCTGGGATAGAGGGTGCTATTGAGCGAGCTGCCTGCCGGAGTGTATCCGCAGATGTTGCCGCCCGCCGGATAGTACGAGGTCCAGGGCTCCGACGAGCCTCCGAAGCACGCGTGGAAGAGATTCGTGCCGAGCACCATCAGCCGAATCTTCGGCGTGAGGTCGTAGGTGACTTGCAAGTTGCCGACGAGGAAGTTCGGATTCTGGTACGACCCGAACCCGAAGCTTCCCGTTTGAGGATCGGGAATGTAGAGGTAGCCGAACGCTCCGCTTCCAGCTGAGGTCGTCGTGAGGTAGTTGCACTGCAAGGGATTCGTTTTGGGCGAAAGCTTCGTAATTCCGGTCGACGCCGAGTTGAGCGTGCAGGTGCGCGGATCGAGCCCTTCGATGTCGAGCGGGCTGCCGTAGTAGCCGCCCGATTGGAACGAGAGGCTCGGCGTTACCGCGAGCTTGTGCTTGCGGTAGTTGAGAATCACCGAGGCGACCTCGGGGGAGATATAGCTGATCACCGCGCCATTGAGATTCGGAGCGACCGCGGTCGAGTACGGATTGTACCATCCGTTGGGGTCGATCAAACCCTGCTGCGGCTGCTTGTAATACGGATTGAGAACCGTGTCGAAACCGGCGGCCACCTTGCCGTTCGCGGTGTTGCACGGGACCGGCTTACCCCCCTGATAACACGGGCTGCCGCCGCCGGCCTTGGTCAGGGCGTTGTATTGTGAGATCACTTGGTTCAGAGCGATCGTCGTATTCGGGATGACGCCGCCGGTAGCCAACGGGACGTTTTGAAACTGAACCTTCGAGTTGGTGTACGTGAAGGCGATCTGCCCCGAGAATCCGTCTCGGCTGAAGTCACCTTTGTTCAGCTGAAACTCGGCGCCGTAGACGCGATTAACGCCGACCGGAACCTGGGTTACGAAGCCGGCACCGATGAACGTCTGCTGCTGCCAGTCGTTGACCCAAGTGTAGAAGGGCGTTAGCTTGAGGCTCACGTCGGTGTTACGGAAATGGTGCTCGAGGGACGCGTCGTACTGCGCCGACGAGACGCCCGGAATGGGATGGAACGGTGAATAAAAACCGAGGTTCATCGTATTGTTCCATACCGAGCGTTCGTCGCCCGACGGGCTTAGGTACTGTACCGACGCCGTAATCGGCGGCTGCGTGAAGCGGCCCGCCGAGAAGCGCCAAACGGTGTCGGGCGATTGCGTGTACGTGGCCGAGATTCTCGGTTCCCAATAGTCCAGCGAATACGATGCCGGAGAAGCCGCCGAGAAGTTCGGTGCAGCGACGCCGTTTTGCGTCGTTCCGTTGGGGTGAACCCAGCCGGTGTGGGGGCCCGAAGGGTGAAGGGCCGCCGCCGCTTGATTGCAGTTTCCGTTGACGAACTGCGCCGGCGCCGGCGGAAACTCGCCCGACTGGAGTGGGATCGTTAGGACCTGGTTGGTAGCGGCGAACACGCACGTGTAGTTTGCGGTCATTCCGGCATAGAACGAGTCGCCCGGGGTCAACGAGTCGGGCAAGTTGTAGGTGAAGTTGTCGTACCGTACGGAGGCGTTGACCAAGAACTTGTCGTTCGGGCGAAACTGGTCGCTGAGCGAAGCATTGGTAAAGCGCGGTTGAACCTCATTGAGCGAACCCGTAATATTTCCGCTCCAGAGGCTGTCCCACGTGGCGCCTGCGGGTCCGCCGAAACCGGTCGGGCCGGCCGTCGCGGTGCTGCTCCACGTCGGCGTCACAAAGCACTGCGGGACGGATTTTAGCGCGCAATTAAAGCGCTTGCCGGAGGCTTTGCCCTTGAGATTCGTGTCGTAATAGTCGTTGTTCTCGCCGCTCGTGCCGAGGACGCAAGCTTCTGGCGTCCCTTTTGTCGGGTCGTAGCAGGTGTACTGTCCCCCCGCACCGGCCGTCATGTACCCGATCGGCGAATCCTCGACGCCTGCGATCGCCGAGTTGTTATTGAGGCGGCTGACGCCGGCGGTCGTGTAGTTACCGTTTAGCGTCAAAAGGTTCTGATCGTTGAGCTGGTCTTGAAAATCCAGCGCGCCGCCCGCGGTATGGGTTATCAACTGGTATTGGGCGGCGCCGTTGAAGCCGACCAGCAGCTGCCCAGTCGCACCGTTGAACGGTGCGTTCTCCAGCCAGTCCGAGTAGAAGCTGTAGGCGTACGCTCGCAGGTAGGCCGACTGGCTCAGCGCGTGCGTGTACTGCAGCTTCACGATCCCCGTGTCGTTTTGGTTGACGTCGACATCCGGGTTGTTCAGCGGAAAGGGGCCGTCGAACGCGTGCTGGGGCGTGTCGGGCGCGAAGTACGGGGTCGGCGCCTTGATCGACGACATGCTCTTGGCGATGGGCGTGCCGAACGGCAGATTATAGGCGACTCCGTCTGCGTACGCGAGATAGGTCGGTGCGCATTCCGGTCCTCCCGTCGCCGGGTTGCACGCCGGGAAGATCGACGACGGGATGCTCGCCATCGAGATGATCTGCCCGTTGCGGGAGCATCCGTTGAGCGTCAGCCCGGGGGCGACGGATTCGGGGCCGCACGTCGGCGCCTTATAGTTCGTATTGTAGAGCGAGTAGATGAACTGCCCGTTGCCCGGGCCGACCGCATCGGGAGTCAAGTACGCGTAGTTGTTTTCGGCAGAGCCGCTCCAGAGCAGCTGCACGTCGTCGCGCAGCCCGTTCTTGTAGGGGATTCCCATGTGCAGGTTGACGACGTTTTCTCGATCGGCGATCTGTGACGTCACGCCTGAGAGACCGTTGTAATACTGCCAGCAGCCCTGCTGTCCCAGCGTCGCGACCGGCTGATCCCACTTTTGTCCGTAGAGCGGGCACACGGGCTTGACGCCTTGGCAGGTCCCGATCAGGCAGGTGTAGCCCGTGGACAAGACCTGATTGCTTCCAAACCCGTAGCCGATGGCATTCTCGACGGTGGCGTTGCCCGAAAAATAGTCGCCCGGCGTCATGAAGCTTTCGCCGTTATCGTTGTCGATGATGCCGAAGGCTGAGTTGTAACCGCTCAAGCCTATGTAGTAGCTGAAGGTGCGGTCCGGCGTTGCCCCCGCGAGTTCGAACTGCGCTTGATGGTAGTACAGCGGCGTGCCGATCCCGACGTTCGCGGTCGCGAACCCGGGGAACGTTCCGGTTTTGATGACCTGGTTGATGAAGCCGGAGGTGCCCGCCGATGCGACCGAGGCGGGACCGCCGCCGGTGTAGACTTGAAGTTCCTGCAGCCCCAGCGTGGATTCGGTCGACGAGTTGTAGTTGTCGAACGCGCGGTTCACCGGGATTCCGTCGTACTCGAATCCAGTGTAGTACTGGTTCTGTCCGCGCACGTAGGCCGCGTTGGTCATCCAGCCGGCGCCGGTCATCGATGTCTGAACGCCGGGTACCGACGCCATCGCGGAGTAGGCATTGTTGAGATTGCCTCCCCCGCCAAGGGCCGCGGCCGCCGCTGCCTGCGCGGAGTTTACGCTGTAGAGGTCGCCGCCGACGCCGGACTTGACGAGCGATACCCCCGCCTGCGACGTGACGCGGCCGATCGTCCGCAGCGTCTTGGTCAGGGTCAGCGAGACTTGTTGCGTTTGATCTGCGAACACGACGTTACCCGAGAAGGAGACGGGCTGATACCCGCCCTTGGTTAGGCTGAGCGTGTACGTATCGGGAACGAGCGAGAGCAAAAGAAAGTGACCCGTTGAATCCGTCGTGGCGGCCGCGCTCTGGGACGGCGAAACCGCCTCGACCTTTACTCCCGCGATGGGTGCCCCGGCCGTGTCGCGAACGATGCCGTTGAGATTTCCGGTTACTCCCGCCAGTGCCCACGTTTCCTGGAACAGGAGGAAAGCCAGAAACAGAACGGACGCACGCGTGAAGCGGAGCGTGAGTTGCCGTTTCATTGTTTGCACGATTCCTTCTTGCGTAGAGTTCGAGTGGTGCGTCGAATACGACGCCCTGCTCGCCTTAAGAAAGCCTGGGTTCGCGACCTTTTGATGTTCGTTGACGTACGCGCGAAGCGGACGACTTTCGCATCAACGGCTTTCAACGACGCAAGACACTGCATTGCACAACCGGTTATCGTGTTGCCATGTCGACGACGACGGAGCGGTACGTTTTTACTATGCTGCACCGGGCGAAAGACGAAAGCGCGCTCGCCGCGGTGCCGCTGATCGCATCGCTCTGCCGCCGCACCGGCATCGAATGCTCGACGGCCGCCTTGGCACGCATCGTACGGCGTGCGCTGCCGGGCAGCGATCCCAAGACGGCCCGCCTGCGCAGCGCGATTCTCGACGTCGACTTTGCCCGCACCTCAAGCAACGCGGAGTTAGCCGCTCGCACGGGCATCTCGCGGCGGCACTTTCAGCGCCGGCGTGCCGCGGCGGTCAGCGCGATCGCGCGCTACGCGCAACGGTTCTTGGAAGAGGAGCAGGGTTCGCGGCACGATTCCCGGTCCCAACGAGAGCTGCACGCCTTTTGCGAGGCGCGCGAGCGCGGACTCTCGCTCGAAATGCGCAGCATCGCGAAAAACCTCGTGCGGCTCGCGCCCGATCGCGCCGGGCGGCGGACCGCGCTCGCCTCGCTTGCCGAAGCGAACGTGCACTGCGGCCGAATCGAAGAGGCAACCGGCCTGCTTGAATCGATGGCTCCCGCCGACGCAACGTTGGCGCGCGCAAAGCTCGAGCTTCTTGGCGGCGCAGCCGGCGAAGCAGACGATCTTGCGCGCAAAGCCGCGGCTGCGGGCGCCGCTGCGGAGCGCGACCGTGCGGCGGCCTTGGTATTCGCCTTGCAGGCGTGTCGCGACGGAGTGCGTTCGCTCGAGCCGGTGGTGCCGAAGGTGCCTCCACGCTCGTGGACCGCGCTATCGTGGGAGGTGCAGCGCGCCTGGCAATCGCTGGACTCGGGGCGAATCGCTCGCGCCCGAACGATTGCGACTGCGGTTTTTGCGCGGGCGGAGCGACTCGGTTTTCTCGGAGTCGCCGCTCGGGCCGCGGCTGCGCTTCATTGCGTTGCGTCGGCCGGAAACGACCGCCGCACGGCCCGGGCGTGGTGTTCGATCGCCCTCGCCCGGTTGTTGCGAAGCGGCGATCCCCTAACCGCAGCCGGTCTTTTTCGCGGGCGTGTCGAGATTCGCGAGTTGGACGATCCGTCGCTTGCTGCCCTGTACGAGCGGCTTTGCGCGATAATTCCCCAGATGATCGCCGACTCGCCCGCGCAGCGCGCGGCCGTCTGCGAACTGGTGGCGGCCGTCCTCGAGCGGCAGGTCGACGCGCCGGGCGGCCATCGACTCGCGTCCGCCATCGAGGTCGTGATCCGCGCGGACTCCGCGTTCGCCCACTACGTGCGGGCGTGCTTCGAGCAAGTACACGAGGCGTTCTCGCTCGTTGCGGCGGCAACGCAGTGCCTGCGCTGGAGCGCCGCCGTGCATTGCGCTCGAGAGTCGCTCGGCCCCGTCGCGAGACTGCAGCCGAGTCACCGGCGCGCGATTCCTATCGCACTGACCGGAGGAACTTTGTCACAAATCCCCTTCTTCGAGCATTTGAGGATTGATGATGGAGCGGGCGGAGGCGAAGAACCCAAACCGGACCTCGCCGGTCTACGCGTTCGGATCGTTTCGCTTCGATCCAGCGCGAGCGGTGCTCTTTCACGGCGCGACCACTATTCCGCTGCCGGAGCGTCTCGCGCAGCTGCTGATTTTACTGATTCACGCTAACGGCGACGTCATCGACAAAGAGACGATCGCTTCGAACCTTTGGCCCGCTGCCTCGCTGAGCGACGGCAACCTATCGCAGCACATGTACATGCTGCGGCAGCAGCTCGACGAGCGCGCAAAAGATCGAGCCTACGTCGTGACCGTGCGCGGACGCGGGTATCGTTTCGTCGCTCCAGTTACCGTCGTCGGACCGGTCGCTGCCGAAGGAGCCGCGCCTGCCGAAGACTTCGGCGACGCGCTGCTGAGCTGTGGCGCCGAAGCGTTTGCCCACTACTGCCGCGGCTGCTACCTGCTGGAGAAGCGGACGGCGACGGCGCTCACCGCCGCGACCGAGCAGTTTCAAGCCGCACTGCAGATTGACGCTGAGTACGTCCCGGCGTTGATCGGCTTGGCGCGCGCGCACGCCCTGCAAGCCGAGTACTGGTACGCATCGGGCTCCTACATGTTTCCAAAGGCGAAGGCCGCGATCGTTCGCGCGCTCGAGATCGATCCGGGCTGCGCCGAGGCCCGCGCGACGCTCGGGAACCTCGTCCTGTTTTGCGATTGGAACTGGACGGAGGCCGAGCGGGAAATCGAAAGCGCGGTGCGGCTCAACGCGAAGTCAGTCTGCGTCTACGTCAACGCCGCGTGGTTCTACCTGTGCAAAGGCGCCGGCGCCAAGGCGCTGCGAGCGATCCAGCATGCCCTCGCGATCGAGCCGTCCTCGCCCGCGCTCCAGCTCTCCCTCGCCCGCACGTTCGTGCACACGGGCGAGTACCGTCGCGCGATCGACGTGTTTTCGAGCCTGATCGAAAGCGGGCCCGATTTTTCAATCGCGAGGCGCTATCGCGCGCAAGCCTTTATCCTCTCGAAGCAGCCGGCACGGGCGATCTCGGACCTGCTCTTGCTTCCCCAGGATCGCGCCGAAGATATTGCACTGCGGCTCCCGTTGCTGGGGCGTGCGTACGCCGATTGCGGCGAGAACGAGCGCGCCGAGGGCATCTATCGGACGCTACAGGAGATGTCTCGCACGGAGTTCGTGTGCGAGTTCAATCTCGCCACCGTCGCCGTCGGCCTCGGGCGTCTCGAAACGGCGCTCTGTCATTTGGAAGAGGCGTTCGCGAAGCGCGAGCCGGCGCTGCTCATGCTGCGCAGCTTGCCGTGGTTCGCTCCAATCGAGCAGCGGGCGCGTTTCAAGGCGCTCCTGGCCGCGATTTGGCCTCGTCCCGAGGCGCCCCCGAAGACGCTAGCGTATTATTCGCGCGCGGCGGCGGGGTACACGGCCGGGCTCGGCAGCCCGTTGGCGTCGACGCTGCGAACGCCTAGGATATAGTCGTCCTTCGAAACCGGCACGGTCGCCTGCGTGACGTCGCCGGCGTTGCGTGCGTACTGCCACTGAGACGCGTCGGTCGCTCGCCAGAGAATCTCGTAAGAGGCGGCATCGGCCGCGGGACTCCAGCGCAGCGTCGAGTCGTAGCCCAAGTGCGAGAGCACGAGGCGTACTTTACCCGGCGGCGCCGGGCCCAAGGCGAGGGTCCCCAGCGACGCGACGTTGGCTTCCGTCGCACGCTGTAAATACTGCCAGTCCATGAAAAGGGGCAGGTCTCCGAATTGGACGCCGTCCTGCACGCGAACGTCTTGGTGCTGGTGGGTGAAATTCTCGTGCGCCTCGACGAAACGCACCGCGGAGGCGAAGCCTGCATCCTGGAACGATTCCTGATCGCCGCCTCGCAGAAAGCGATCGGCGCGATAGATCTGCCGCACCGAAAGATCGATGTAGGCGGGCACGACCGAAGCGATAAAGCGAGACAGCTCGCGCGAGGGCGAGTCGTTCTCGGAGCCGACGAGGTTCACACGGGCGATGTCGGTGCCGGCCGGCAGCGCCTGGCTGAAGACGCGAATCACGTTCTTCTCGGAGCTTCCGTCACCGCCGGTGGAGTTACCGATGATATCGTCGTTCAGAACGGCGAGCACGGGCGCGTGGGCTGCCGCCAGCTCCTGCGCGTAGTGATTGCTGCCCCACAGTCCCAGCTCTTCGCCGTCGAAGCACGCGAAGACGATCGTTCCCCGGAAATGCGTACCCGCCATCACGCGCGCGGCCTCCAAGACCGCCGCGACGCTGGAAGCGTTGTCGTCCGCGCCGGGTGCGGTTCCCACGCCGTCGGTACAATGGCCGTCGCAATCGTCGAAGTGGCTCGACATCACGTAGATCCGGCCCGGCTCGCTGCCTTGCAGGGTTGCGATCACGCTCGATTCGGATACCGCCCGGGGTGTCTTGGGCGTCTTTGCCTGCAGGTACGTATCGAGCTTGACCGTCATCCGTCCACCGGTCGTGGCGGCGATCGCTTTGAACCTTGCCGTGATCCAATCGCGCGCCGCGAAGACGCCGTGCGTAGCGGTCGACGTCCGTTCGGAGAAATCGTTGCGCGTTCCAAAGTTTACCAGCGTCTCGACGTCGCTCTTTAGACGGTTGGCGCTGACGGCCGCGACCATCGTCGCGATCGGCGGATAGGGGGCGGTCGCCGGCAAGGCTGCATCGGCGCCGGCGCCCAGCAGCGATCCGGCGGCGACGAAGCAGGCAATCCGCGCAAAACGAGGCAGGTTGAGCAAGGTCATGACCCAACGTTGCACGGCGCCGTGCGATCCTCCTGATGCGCAAGAGGCACTAGCCGCAGAACCCGCCGTCTACGTGCTCCGCTGCCGCGATGGATCGCTCTACACCGGCGCTACGGTTGATTTGCCGCGCCGCCTGCTCGCGCACCGGGAGCGTAAGGCGGCAAAGTATACCCGCGGCCGGCTGCCCGTGTCGCTGCTCGCGTGGTGGCATCCGGGCACCTTTGCGCTGGCAAAATCGCAGGAGGCTCGCTTCAAGCGGCTTACGCGTGCCGCGAAGCTCTCGGCGTTGCGGTCCCGCGAAGTCTACGGCTGCCGAGTTCAACTTGCGGGCGAGGCGTAGCGCCTGCGCGCGGAAAGATAGACATCGCGAGTAACCGCGTGGATCGCCGCGTACGCGGCGGCGTAGTCGTATGCGTCCTTCGTCATGATCGCCAAAACGAACGGATCGCCGCCGTAGGGTGACACGACCGCGACGTCGTTGCGCGTCCCTTCGATCTCGCCGGTCTTGTTAGCCACCGCGGTGTGCGCCGGAAGCGCCGCCGGTATTCCGTCGCGGTCGGTTTGACCGCGCATGATGTCGAGCATCGCGCGGCAGTGACGCGGGCTGACGATCGTCGGGATTCCCTCGTGCGCGCCGAGCTCGATGAGGTAGAGCAGGTGTCCCATATCGGCCGGTGTCGACACGTTGTCGTTGTGATGCGCGATGGCCGAGTAGTCGAGGAACTTGCGCGCGAGGTGCGTTCGAGTCATTCCCGCTCGCTTTCCCACGGCGTTGATCGCGTGGACGCCGAAGTGTCCGATCAGCAGATTCGCGGCCGTGTTGTCGCTCACCGTGATCATCGGGACGATCAGCTCGGCGACGGTAAATCGTTGGCCGTCTCGCGCGCTCGCCATGAAGTCGGAGCCGCCGATCAAATCGCCGCTGCGATAGACGACGACCGCGGAGAGCGCGCCGGGATGCGCCTCCTGCTTCGCATAGGCCGTCGTCATCACGAGCACTTTGATGACCGACGCGGTTGGGAAGTGCTCGCCGGCGTGGTAGGCGGCCAGCGGCGCGCCCGGCACGAGCGTGCGCGCGTAGACGCCGATCCTGCCGGGCAGCTCGCCGGCGATGCGGGCGATGCGGAGATTGAGAGAGCGTGCGACTGCGCGACCGGAAAGCAGGGCGGCGCCGCCGCCGGCCAAGAATGCGGCGCGCTTCACGACCCCGTTCCTTGGTAGTGCCGCAAACCGAAGATCCAGAAAACGTAGGAGGCGCCGAACCACGCTAGGCCGATCGCGGGGGTGACCAAACCGATCGCCGGACTGAGGTGCAGCCCCGTATCGGCCTTCTGCAAAAAGTACGCTGCGGGGAAGTAGTTCATGAAGGCAAACGGCAGAACGAAGGCGAGGACGATGCGCACGCCGCGGTTGTAGATGCTGATCGGGTACCTCGTGAAATCCTGTTCCAGGGACATCACGACCCAGCGCAGCGTGTCGACGCGGATCACCCAGAACGAAAGCGTGGCGATCGCTAACGAAATGCCGAGGTCGATCAGCGCGCCGCCGGCGACGATACACGGAACGAAGAGCACGAAAAACCAGTCGACGCGCACTCCCGCCGCCTGCGTCGCGACGACGAGCGTCGCGACGCCGAGGATCAAGCCGTCGGGCACGATTTGCTGCGGCACGGTCAGGACCTGGAAGAGCGCGTCGAGCGGGCGCACGAGGAAACGGTCGAAGCGGCCTTCGCGCACGTACTCCGGGACGCTGACGACGGTGAAGAACAGCGTGTTGTGGAGTTCGTGCCCGCACATCCAGAGCGCGTAGAGGAAGAATATCTCGCGGAAGCTCCAGCCGTTCATCGACGGAAAGTGCTCCATCGTCACGTAGAGCGCGCCGAGCGCGACGCCGTGGTAGATAATCGTGAAGAAGAACCACATCACGAAGTTGGCTCGGTACTCGAGCATCGTGAGGATATTGATCCGCCAGTACTGCGCGTAGGCGCCGAGCATGTTTAGCCCTTCGTGCCCCTCCGGCGGTTCCCCATCCCCGGCGCAACCCGGCGGGAGGCCCCGGCGGTCAGAGAGGCCATGAGCACGGTAACTTCGCGTCTACCCGTTTTTCAGGTGATCCCGGCCGCGTCGCGGGAGCACGTCGATGCCGGCTGGCTCGATACCTATTATTCGTTCAGCTTCGCGGATTATTACGACCCGGCGAACCTCAACTGGGGGGCGCTGCGCGTCTTCAACGACGATACCATCCAAGGGGGCGAAGGCTTTCCAGAGCACCCGCACCGCGACATGGAGATCGTCACGTACGTCCTTTCCGGAGAACTCGCCCACCGCGACAGCATCGGCAATCACGGTGTCGTCGGGCCCGGCGGGGTCCAGTTCATGAGTGCCGGCACCGGCGTTCGCCATAGCGAGTACAACAACGATCCGGTCGAGCCGCTGCACCTCGTGCAGATGTGGGTTCTCCCGGGGCGTGTAGGAACGCCGCCTTCCTACGGGCAGCTGGCGCTGGACGAAGGCGATCGGCGCGATCGCTGGCTCGACGTGGTCAGCGGCGATCCCGACGTTGCAGCGCCGATTCGAATCACGCAGGACGCGACGTTCAAAGTCGCCCGGCTCAGCGGTGCGGATCGCGTGCTCGAAGCAAAAGTTGCCCCGAACCGATATGGGTTTCTCTTCGTCGCCTCCGGATCGGTGCAAGCGAACGGCAGCGGGCTTTTGGCGGGCGACGCGGTGCGCTTCTACGACGTCCCGGAGCTGCGCGTCAGCGGCGAGGCCGAGCTCGTGCTCTGGGACGTACCCGAGGTCCCCGAAACGGCCCGATAAAAAGCAAAAAGCGAACTGGACCCCCGTTCGTCATCCGCCTTGGATGACGACGCGACGCGCGGCGGCCTGCCAAACCAGTGAGGAGAGCGCGGCGAAGAGTAGGAGCCAGAGGACCTGTACGCCGATGCTGATCGCCCATTGCGAGGGCGGAATGATGCCGACGTAGATCAGCAACGGCGTCGAGTAGATCGCCGCAAACGGCAGTGCGAAGACGAGCCGGCCTAAGAGGCCTGGGAAAAACGTCAACGGGATGATCTGGCCGGAGAGCAGATCGGACGCCCAGCGTACGATCAGCTGTGCGGCAAACGTTTCGAGCGTCCAGAAGGCGATGCAGTTCATCAAGAAGTTGAGAAAAAAGTTCACTCCATAACCGATCGCAAACGTTACGAGGAAGACGCCGAACGTTGCGGGCGGCGGAACGTCGATGTGCACGAGCAGCAACGCGCAGAGCAGCGACGGTATGACGAGCAGCCCGTGCAGCACCGTCTGCCCGAGTCCGTCGCTGAAGAAGTAGAACGGCACGCTGATCGGCTTCATCAAATCGGTCGCGATCGTCCCTTCACGAATCTTTTCGCGAATGAGGCGCGTCGCGTCGACCTCGAGGATCAGCGACATCAACATCGCAACCGTTGCATAGGTGATCATCGAGTGCAGCGGCAGGCCGGCCGGCGCGGCGTTCTGCGTGTAGAGCGCGGTCCAGAGCGAGCGCAGGATATAGACGCGAAGGACCAGCGAGCCGATCTCGGTGAGCACCTCGACCCGGTAGGTAGCCTCGCGCGCGAACGCTTTCTTTGCGAACTCGATATACGGAAGAAGCGCCGCCTCCAAACGGACTCCTAGCGGCCTTTTTGCCGTTTGATCGCCGCTTGGCGGCGCTGCTCCATCTCTTCGAGCTCGAGCATCATGACGTCGACGACTTTGTCGACCTCGGCCACCTGTGTGGGCGGCGGCTCCTCTCCCGAACGACGCGGCGGCTTGACGTTTCGATGCTCGTCGAGCGCGGAGTCTTGCGCGTGAACCTTTCGCAGAAACTTCGAATACGCCTCGGCCGCGCGAGCGCGCGGCGCGTCGGTTCCCTCCAAGTTGAAGACGTCGGCGAAGAACTGTATCTTTGCGTGGAGTTCGGGCGCCTTCTCCGGGGGATAGACGATGGCCGGGTCGCCGAGCGCGATGTGCTGCATTGGAACGCTGCCGCCTTTGGTGAGGCGCGAGTTTACGTGAACGATTGCGCCGAGCGCCACGCCGCTGCCGTCCTCCAGCGTGGCGCCGTTGAATATCTTCGCCCCGCTGGCAATGAAACAGCCGTCTCCGATCGTCGCGCCGACGACGTACGCCTGCGGGCCGACGATGCAGCGGCTGCCGATGCGCAGCGGAAACTGCAGCGCGCTTCCGCCGCTGGCCTTGAGCACGGCGTTCTCCATGACGACCGTGTCGGAACCGATGGTGATCGGGGCGCCCTCCGCGACGACGACCGCGCCGTGCAATATCGCGCAGCCGGCTCCGACCGTTACCTCTCCGCCGATCGTGGCGGTCGGCGCGACGTAAGCGCTCGAGTGGACCTTCGGCCGCTTCGTGTTGCTTGATAGAATCATCGCGCGCCCTCCTTTGGCCGCTCTTCTGGGCGCTCTTCGTAGCCTTCGATGTAGATGCGCCGAATGATCGATTCGAGATCGGGCTCCTCCAGGCTCACGTCCTCTACAGGATATCGCTCGCTCGCTTGCCGCACGAGCAGATCCGCGCGCTGCCGGTTGCGATCGAAGCGGAATCGCGCGACCGAATCCTCGACGCCGGCAAGCTCCGTGCCTTCGAGCTCCGGATGGGCGATCGGCTCGCAGAAACGCACGACGAGCGTGCGGAAGCGGCCGTACTCGCTCTTGATGCGATCGATGTCGCCGTCGTAGATGAGCGAGCCGTTATCGATCAGTACGATTCGCCGGCAGAGCCGCTCCACGTCCGCGAGGTCGTGGGTCGTCAGGACGATCGTTGCGTTGCGCTCGGCGTTGATCCGCGCGATGAACTCGCGAATCGCCTGCTTTGCGACGACGTCGAGCCCGATCGTCGGCTCGTCCAGGTAGACGACGCGCGGGCCGTGCAGTAGTGCCGCCGCAAAATCCCCGCGCATCCGCTGGCCGAGCGACAACTGGCGTACCGGGGTTCGCAGAAAATCCTCCATCTCGAGGATCTCGACAAACTCGCCCAGGTTCCGGCGATAGCGATCGGCGGGAACGCCGTAGATCGCCCGCAGGAGTTCGAATGACTCGATGAGCGGAAGATCCCAATAGAGTTGGCTGCGCTGGCCGAAGACCACACCGATGTTGCGCGCGTTCTCCTTACGGCTTCTCCACGGCACGAGGCCGGCGACTCGGACCTCGCCGGAGGTGGGAACCAGGATGCCGGTGAGCATCTTGATGGTTGTGGACTTGCCGGCACCGTTCGGGCCGATGTAGCCGACCAGCTCGCCGGGCTCGAGCGCGAACGAAACCCCGCCGACGGCGACCCGCTCCTCGTATTCGCGCGTGAAGAGGGAGCGCAGCGCGCCGAGTGCTCCCGGCGTGCGCTTCGTCGTCCGAAAGACCTTGCGCAGGTCGCGCGCTTCTACGATCGGCAGGACACGGCGATTCGCCATTGCGTATTTCATCCCCGGTGATCGTAACGGTCTCGAACGAATACGGATCCGGCGCGCTCGCGATTGCCTCGCGGGCCGCCGAGACGTTGGGATACGACTACGTCGATCGGCAGCTGCCCGTGGTCGTGGCAAAGCGGCTGCGCATCACGCCCGAGGCCGTTGAGGCGAGCGAAGATTCGCCACGGTCGTTGGGAGAGCGGCTGATCGACAGTCTCGAACGCGCGACGCCGGAGCTCGCCGAGGCCGCGGCGACGCAACCGCTCGACGAGGAGCTTGCACAGGCCGTCGCTCAAGCGGTGCGCGACGCTGCATCCGCAGGGCGCTGCGTGATCGTCGGGCGGGGAGCCTACGCGATCCTGGGAGAGCGGCCCGATGTTCTTCGGGTCTTCATGCACGCTCCGCGCGATTGGCGGATAGCCCACGTCGTGAAAACCTCCAACGTCTCCCCCGAAGTCGCGCAGACCGAGGTCGATCGGATCGACCGGGCACGCACCGCCTACATCCGCCAGTGGTACGGGCTGACGTTTGGCGACATGCGGAACTACGATCTCTGCATCGACACGTCGCGCCTCGACGTCGCGCAGAGTTGCGCGACGATCGTGGCGGCCGTGCGAGCGCGCGCGTGACGTTCGCGGCCCCGCTTCGCTATCGCGACTTTCGCCTTCTGTGGATCGGTCTGCTCGTCTCCAACCTTGGGACGTGGATGCAGTTTACGGCGATGGGGTTCTTCGTCGCGAGGATGGCCGGCTCGGCGCATCACGCCGCGCTCGACCTCGGCATACTGGGCGCCGCTCGAGCGATTCCGGTACTGCTCTTCTCGCCGCTGGCCGGAGTCGCCGCCGATGCGCTTCCGCGACGGCGCGTCTTGCTGGTAACCAACACGACGATGGCGCTGGCCGCATTGGTGCTCGCCCTGCTGGCGACGACGAATACCTTGAATCTCGCCGGTCTCGTCGTGCTTTCGGCGGTGAATTCGGCCGCCAACGCGTTCGACTCGCCCGTGCGCCAGAGCTGGGTACCGTTGCTCGTCGACCGCCAATATGTCGGAAACGCGATCGGTCTCAACTCGGTCGCGTTCAACGCGCCGGCGGTCGTCGGGCCGGCCGTCGCGGGCCTGCTGATCGTGTGGATCGGCGTCTCCGGCGCTTTCTATTTCAACGCGGCCGCGACGCTCGCAGTCGTCGTCGCGGTGGTGATGATGAGTCCGTCGCCGCCGGTGGTGCGCCATCGCGAACCGCCGTTGCGCGCGATGCACCAAGGCATCGCGTTCATCGTGCGGCATCCCGCGCTTCGCTGGATCGTCTTCGGTCAGTTCGTTACCGCCATCTTGGTCCGGCCCTACAGCCAGCTCATCGCGGCGTTTACGGTCAACGTTCTGCACGCCGGCCCTCGCGGCTTGGGTTGGGCGGTCTCGGCAATCGGAGTCGGCGGTTTCGGCGGGGCGCTCGTCACCGCGTACTTCGCCGGACGGGAGCGGCGCTCGCGCCTATGGCTCCAATCGGGGATGCTGATGTCGGTCGGGCTGCTCGTGCTGGCGTTCGTCCCGTCGCTGCAGGTGGCGCTGGGCGTGCTGTTTGCGATCGGTGTCGGAACGATGGCGATGATGGGCGCCACGAACACGCTGATTCAGATGCTTTCGCCGGACGAAGTGCGTGGGCGAGCGCTCTCCGTTTACACGATGATTGCCATCGGCGTCGTGCCGCTCGGGTCGCTGGTCGACGGTGCGATCGGCGCGGTAGCCGGGCTGCGCGAAACGTTCGCCTTTGCCGGCGCGGTCTGCGCGGTGCTCTTTGCGGCGACCTGGCTCTGCGCGCCGGCCGTGCGGACCGTATGAAAAAAGCGAGCCGCGTAGGCGGCTCGCTTAATCAATTCCGCACCGGCGGAATCATGAAGGTTCGAGGTTAGGCGGCCTTTTTGCGCCGGACGCGCTTGCGGACTACCTTGCGGGCCACCTTCTTGCGAACGGCCTTGCGGGCTACTTTGCGAGCCACTTTCTTGCGAACCACCTTGCGGGCCACCTTTCTGCGAACCGCCTTGCGGACCGCTTTGCGGCGGACTTTCCTGCGCACGATCTTGCGCGCAACTTTGCGGCGAACGGCCTTACGAACCAGCTTTCGTCGCACCTTCTTGCGGATCGCTTTGCGGACCAACGCTCCCACGACCGCTTTTCTCACGGCCTTGCGAGCGGCTTTCTTTCGAACTGCCATTGTTGGTACGAGTCATCCTTTCTCTGGTCACCAAGCGACCAGGGGTATTGCCCTTCTTATACCGTATTGCGAGCGTCAATGCAAGTTTTGGCCGATGACGGAGCGCGCATCGAAGCGCGCGTAAGCGGGCGACAACACCGTAACGCGGTCGTTTTGATCCATGGATTCCCACTCTCTGCGAGCATCTTCGACGCGCAGTCGCTAGCTCTCGAGCGCGAGTTTTGTGTCGTTCGTCCAGACCTTCGAGGCTCCGGTGCATCGAGCTCGCCCGATGGTCCATATCTAATGGAAACGCTCGCCGCCGACGTCGCACTCGTTCTCGACGCGCTCGGCATCGAGCGTGCGGCGATCGCGGGACACTCGCTGGGCGGATACGTTGCGCTCGCGTTTGCGCGGATGTTTATCGAACGGGTGGAGGGCCTCGCGTTGATTGCTAGCCGCTTGCGGGCCGACACCCCGCAAGAAGCGCGGAGGCGGCGAGAGCTGGCGGATCGCGCCGATCGCGAGAAGAGCATCGAGCCGATTGTCGAGGCCATCGTGCCGCGACTGCTCGCTCCGCAAACCGTTTCAAAGCAGCCGCAAATCGCCGAAAACGTCTATCGCATAGCCCGTGCCAACGATCCGGCGGGTGCGGCCGCGACGCTTCGCGGGATGGCGCTGCGCGCGCCGGCGGAGGATATCGCGGAGGACCTCGACGTACCGGTGCTGGTCATCGCCGGGGCAAACGACACGGTCGTCGGGGAAGAAGAGGCGCGTACGATGACGCGGCATTTTCCGCGCGGCGAGCTGGCGGTTTGCGCGAACAGCGCGCATCTGCCGATGCTCGAGGACCCCGGATGCACCAACGAAGCGCTGCGCGCGTGGCTAGCGCGGCAAGTCTAGTCTAGCGTCAGCACGCTAGCGAATGACTGGGTACTTGTTGCGCCGGAAGAGGTTGTAAACGAAGAAGCAGCCGATGACGATGGCTGCGATGACCGCGGCGATGATGACGGCCTTGAGCGCGAGCAGGAGCAGGTGGCTCAGGATGACCAGGAGCACCAGCCCAACCGCGATGACCGCCGTAAGCCGGAGAAAGAGCGCGAGTGTCGGGTTCACGCCATCATCTACCTTGCGGCGGGGCCGCGGGTTTCAGCGATCGCCCAGCGCCCGGAGGTAATCCAAGGCTCGATAGCCGGCGGCGATCGACGCCCCTGAATCGATCGTACCGTCGGCGAGCATCTCTCGAAAGCGCGCCAGCGTTGCCAGCTCGACCGTCAGATGCTCGGTGGCATCGAGCTGGGGCTCCCGGGTCTTGCGCGCATCGTAGCCTATATAAACGTAGGCGCGCGCGGTCGACCGGACGGGCTCGGGGAGATATTCGGCGGCGGGCTCGCTGCGGGCGACCTCGTAGCCGGTCTCCTCGGTCAGCTCCCGGAGCGCACAGGCCTGCGGGTCCTCGGCGTCCTGCAGCATTCCAGCCGGCAGCTCGAGGTGAATCGAGTCCGCGCCGTATCGGTACTGGCGCACCAGGACGACGTCGCGGTCGGGCGTGAGCGCCAGAATCGTCGCGAAGCCGTAGGACTCGCGGACGTAGTAGTCGGAAACGATCGTGCCGTTCGGGAGCTCGACCTCGTCGGCACGCAAGCGCATGTACGGCGAATTGACGACGTAACTCGAGGATCGGACGCGCCACTGCGGCTTCTCCACAGTAGGCGAAGTGCGACGAAGCGTTTATCCCTCCTTTAACGAAGTGCGCCCCATGCCCGAACGTGTAATGGTTGTCGGCGGTGGAACGATGGGCGCCGGTATCGCACTCCTCGCCGCCGGCGCGGGGTTCCAGGTGACGATCGTCGAGCCGCAAGCGAGCGCGCGCGAGCGCGCCGTCGGTTCGTTTGCTCGCGAGGCAAAGCGTTCGGGCGATGCGTCGCCGGCGCTTCGGATCGAGTGGGCCGATCGCATCGAGCCGCGCGACCGCGTGATGCTTGCGATCGAGGCCGTCCCGGAGGTGTTCGAACTCAAACGGAACGTCTTCCTCGAGCTCGCCAACGCGTTGCCTGCCGATGCACTACTGGCGTCGAATACTTCGTCGTTCTCGGTCGGCGAACTCGCCGGTATCGCGCCGAACCCGGCGCGTGTCATCGGTCTCCACTTTTTTAATCCGCCCACGCGCATGCGGCTCGTCGAAGTCGTGCAGGCGGAGCAGACCGCGCAAGAAGCGATCGATCGTGCTTTCGAGTTTGCGGAGCGCTGTGGTAAGACGCCGGTTCTCGTCGCGGATACTCCCGGCTTCATCGTGAATCGCGTCGCGCGTCCATACTATCTGCAGGCACTGCGCGCGCTCGAACGCGGCGTCGCCTCGGTACCGGAGCTCGACGCGCTCGCGCGTTCTGCCGGCTTTGCGATGGGGCCGTTCGAGCTGATGGATCTCATCGGCCTCGACGTCAATTTGGCGACCAGCGAGTCCGTCTACCAAAGAACCGAGGCGGAGCGGCTCGAACCCGCGCAAAGCCAGCGTATCATGGTTGCGGAAGGACTGCTCGGGAGAAAGTCCGGACAGGGATTCTACTCGTACGCAGACGGCAAGGCGGAGCGCTTTGAGCCCGAGGCGGCGCAAATTGACGAGCAGCCCAATGCCGACGAAGTCGTGGCGATCGTCGGGCTCGGCGTCCACGCACAGGACCTCGCGGAGCTGATCGGCCAGCGCTATGCGAACGTCCAAGTCGTCGCCAACGATGAGATGCTCGACGAAGTGCTGCCGGAGAGCACGATCATCGTCGATGCCGGCGATGGCGCTTCCGACCGCAGCGAGATCATTGCGCAACTCGATGCGGCGTTTGAAAAAGAATGCATCATCATCGCCGACGCGTACGCGACGAACCTTTCCGCAAGCGCGCGGCGAATGCGGCACGGCGAGCGGCTCGTGGGGTTCGGCGCTCTCGGTTCGGTCGCGAGCCAGTCCGCCGTCGAGATCGTCAACTCGGAGGAAGCCTCCGACGACGCGCTGGAGCTCGCGCAAGAGCTCTTCGCTTCGATCGGCAAAGCAGCAATTCTGGTCGAGGACGTGCCGGGGCTGTTTTTGGGAAGGACAATCGGTTCGATCGTTAACGAGGCGATGATTGCCGTTGCCGAGGACGTCGCGTCTCCGGAGGACGTCGACGAGGCGATGATGCTCGGTGCGAACTATCCGGGCGGCCCCATAACCTGGGGGCGCGAGATCGGCGGCACGCGCGTACGCACCATTCTCAAGCGGCTCGCCGATGCCGAGGGAGAGCAGTTCGCGCCCCATCGTTCGCTCTGGCTTCTCGACGTCGAAGCCGTGCCGGCGCAGGAGACGCCGGAATGAGCCGCGAGGTTTGGGTCATCGACGCCGTTCGGACGCCGATCGGCCGATACGGCGGACGACTGGCGTCGGTGCGACCCGACGACCTTGCTGCCGTCGCAGTGCGCGCGATCGTCGAACGCACGCGCGTCGCACCGGAGCGCATCGACGACGTGTATTTCGGTGCCGCCAACCAGAGCGGAGAGGATAATCGCAACGTCGCGCGGATGGCCGTGCTGCTTGCGGATCTGCCGCTCGAGATTCCCGGAACGACGCTCAACCGTCTTTGCGGTTCGAGCCTCCAAGCGATCAACTCGGCGGCGCAAGCCATTGCTTTCGGGGAGGGCGACGTCATGATTGCCGGCGGGGTCGAATCGATGACGCGCGCGCCCTACGTTCTGCCCAAAGGCGAGTCGCCGTTTGCGCGAGGACAGCAGATCTTCGATACCGTTCTCGGCTGGCGCATGATCAATCCGAAGATGCCGCCGGAGCATACGGTATCGCTCGGCGAGACCGCCGAGAACGTCGCTGCGCAGTACGGCATCACGCGCGAAGCGCAAGACCGGTTCGCCTTTGAGTCGCAGATGAAGTGTAAAGCCGCGGTCGAACGCGATGCTTTCGCGCCGGAGCTGGTCTCGGTAGCGGTAGCGGCAGCGGGTGCGCCGCCAAGCGAGGTAACCCAAGACGAACATCCACGCCCGGCCACCACGATCGAAGCGTTGAGCAAGCTAAAGCCCGCGTTTCGAAAAGACGGGAGCGTAACGGCCGGCAACTCTTCGGGCATCAACGATGGTGCGGCTGCCGTGCTGCTCTGCGAGGCGGACGCGGCGCGGAGCCTCGGCCTGCGCCCGATGGCGCGCTTCATCGCATCGGCTTGCGCCGGGGTTGCACCCAGCGTTATGGGCTTAGGGCCGATTCCTGCAACGCGCAAGGCCTTGGCCCGCGCGAAACTCGGCGTCGAACGGCTCGATCTGATCGAGATCAACGAGGCGTTTGCCTCCCAAGCAATCGCGTGCATGCGCGAGCTCGGATTCGATCCCCAGAGAACCAACGTCAACGGCGGCGCGATCGCACTCGGGCATCCGCTGGGAGCCAGCGGCGCGCGCATCGTCACGACCCTGCTGCACGAGATGGAGCGCAGGCGGGCGCGCTACGGCCTCGCCACGATGTGCATCGGCGTCGGCCAGGGGATTGCAACGGTATTCGAGCGGGTCGAGTAGAAGGCGCCGGAGATGACTTCAACGCAGACGATGCCCAAAACGCAGCTTCTGATCGGCGGAGCGTGGCGAGATGCCGCGGACGGGGCGACGTACGAAATTCGAAACCCCGCGACCGGTGTCAAGCTTGCCGAAGTTGCGGATGCGACCAAAGACGATCTCAACGATGCGGTCGCTGCCGCTCGCCGGGCCTTCGATACCGGAAAGTGGGCGACGATGGCCGCATCGCGCCGCGCAAAGGTTATTTACAAACTGTCGCAGCTGATCGCCGAGCACGCCGACGAGCTCGCGCTGCGCGAGGTGCGAAACAACGGCAAGACGATCGGAACCGCGCGCGGCGAGCTCTCCGCGATCGTCGATACGTTCGAGTTCTATGCCGGAGCGGCAACCAAGAACTACGGCGACACGCTCCCGCCGCCGCTGCCGACCTATCTCGCGAACACCGTGCGCGAACCGGTCGGCGTCGTCGGCGCGATCGTCCCTTGGAACTTTCCCATGCTGCTGGCATCGTGGAAGGTTGCGCCCGCGCTCGCCGCCGGGTGCACGATCGTGCTCAAGCCGGCGCACGTGACGCCGCTTACGGCCATCGAGTTGGGAAGGCTCGCCCTGGAAGCCGGCGTACCCGAAGGCGTTCTCAACGTCGTAACCGGATCGCGCAGCGGCTTGGGCGCCCTGCTCGTCGAGCATCCTGGGGTCGACAAGATTGCGTTCACCGGGTCTACCGAAACCGGCAGAACCGTTGCCGCGGCGGCGGCTAGAACGCTCAAACGGGTTACGTTGGAGTTAGGCGGCAAGTCGCCGTCGGTCATCTTCGACGATGCGGACGTCGACGCGGCGATCGCCGGTGCGCTCTACGGCGTTTACTATAACGCGGGTCAGTGCTGCGAAGCCCGTTCGCGGATCCTCGTTCACACGCCGATCTTCGATCGCTTCGCGGAGGGCTTCGCGCAGAAAGCGCAGCGGCTGCGCGTCGGCGATCCCGAGGATACGCAGACGCAGATCGGGGCGATTACCACGACGGAGCAGTTCGAGAAGATTCGCAGCTATTGCGAGGTTGGCGCTGCCGAAGGGGCGCGCGCGCTCTTCGGCGGAGGCTCCCCGACGCTCGGCGATTCGTTCGAAGGCGGGACGTTCTGGAATCCGACGGCATATGAAGCCCAAAGCTCGCACCGCATCGTGCGGGAGGAGATCTTCGGGCCGGTCGCGGTCTTGGTCCGTTTCGACGACGAAGCGCAGGCAATCGCGCTGGCCAACGACAGTGAATACGGTTTGGCTGCGAGCGTCTGGACTTCGAACATTGGACGCGCGAACCGCGTCGCGCGCGCAATCCGCAGCGGTTCGGTTGCGATCAATACGCCGTACGCGGTCTTTCCCGGCGTTCCGTTCGGCGGGTACAAAGCCTCCGGATACGGCCGCGAGCTGGGAATGGAGACGATGCGTCTCTACAGCGAAACCAAAAGCGTCCTCACCTACATCGGAGAGAGACCGATGGATCCGTTTCGAGTATAGCGGCTGGGGCATGGTGGAAGGATTCAAGATCGGCCAGCGCTACAACACGACATACGGTACGCTGTGGAAAGACGGAACGTACTTTCCGCGCGGTACGGAGGTCAGCGTGGTCGGACTGCATCTCGAACAGGGATTCTGCGTCCGCTTTCCAGCAACGGCCGAGGGGGAGCCGCTCGAGACATGGGAGGACTGGAGCGAGGTTGATTTTCTAGCCGAACACGGTACCGTAGAGCCGCCGAATCGCCCGCTCTCGGGCGCCGTGCTGGCCGAGGCGCGCGACGTGCTGTCGGACGCGGAAGACGGCTGCCACCTTCACCTGCATGAGGACGACTGAAGGTCGCCCGGAACCCAAGGTACCTACGTTCCCAGCAGGATCGTGCTCGTCTGCCAGATCTCCCAGTCGGCACACTCCGACGAGCTGTGGCCGGATCCGAAGTCTGCAACCCAGCAATACGTCTTCTTCGGGTCGAGCATCAAGAAGTGTACGAACCCCTTTTTACCGGTTGTCTCTGTGTCGAACGGCGTGCCCGGACGAGGGCTCGTTGGGTTCGCCGGCGTTGAGATCGCGACCGGAATCATTGGTTGCGGCGTGCTGTTGATCGTTACTTCGACGGTAGCTTTGTGATCTTTGGGATTTGGCGAGGGCGACGCGGGCGAACTCGACGGAGTCGGAGTCGTCGAGGTGGAGCTGTGGCAGGCGGCGACGGCCAGCGCGGCAACGGCTAGTGCGATCATGAGGCGTTTCGGCATGGGCGGGTCGCTTCGACGTGCGCAACGCCTGCCCCGTCCGCTCACTGCGCGCAAAGATGAAAGAACCGTTGTGATTTCTTTTCGATCGCGGCGTAGTACTCGCGAAAGAGCGCTGCCGCCGCCGTCCCCGGCCAGTGCGCCGGAAGGAGCTCGCTAGGGAGGCCCGGGTCTACATAGGTAAATCGCCGGTAGTCGTGGACCAGCCAGAGCCGCTCGACGAGAGCGGCTTCGTCGCCTAGGTCGCCGTGTGAGAGTTCGCGCTCGAACCGGGGGCTGTATCGGGCGACGAACTCCCGATATGCCGCCGCGATTCTGTTGACGTCCCAGCATCGATCGAGCAGTTCGCGATCGCGCAACGGGCCGCTGTATTGGGCCGTAAAGAGATGAATGGCGTCGAGAGTCTCGGTCGCCGCCGCCGCCTCCCGGGCCGCCCCCAGCGTATCCGAGGGCGATATCCACGTTGACGGGGAGAGCGGAGCCCAACCGAGCGCCGAGAGCTCCTTGCGGAGGCGTTCGCGGTGCCGGCGGTGCGCCTCGCCGATCGCGTAGCTCAGCAGGCGCCAACGGCCGTCCCACTCGATGACCGGCCCGTAGATACGGGGGCTGAGCTCTTCGATTCTTCGGCGGCCCCGGGGAGTGACGGCATAGTACGCCCGGTTTCCCTCACGGCGCGCGACCAGCCAGCCCTGCCGGCTCATCCGTGAAACGGCCTGGCGTACCGCCTGGGAAGAGATTCCAAAGGATGCCATGATCCGGATCAAGGCCCCAATCCAGAGCGTTCCGTCGGGTTCGAGTCGATGCACCATATCGCCGTAGAGCGTGAAAATGAACGAATTCGGGCGGCTTACGGCTCGGGGAGCGACGGGCGCCGACTCAGGCATTTCTGCGATTCTTCCTCCTTAGAAGAGGACCGCCCGCTTCACTTGACTTTCCCGGGCGCGGGCCGTAATATGACGGTATTCTCGCCGTTCGCGAAATTTCCGTTATACGATTGAGGCAGCAAAAATGAACCGTGTATCGACCTTTGACGACTGGATCGGGATGCTGGATGAGTGGCGCCGCGACATCGGGCTCGACCGTGAGCTCGTCGACCGCTTTATGCCCGGCTATCGCTTCGAGGCCAAATACGGCGAACTGCCGACGCCCGAGATCTACTTCGGCGATTTCAAGGGGGACCGCCGCTGGGAGCGTGTCCGCGAGATCCCCGATCAGCGGATGCGCGACGCCGTGCTCAATATGGTCGTTTATCAGGGCGACACCGAGTTTGCCTCCAACGAGCAACAGCGGTTTCTCGTAAACAACGCACCCAGCGAATACGATCTGGCGTCGCTGGTCCGCATCATGGTCGAAGAGACTCGTCACGGTTATCAGATGTGCCACCTGATGGTCGAGCACTTCGGCAGCGAGGGCAAAATCGAGGCGCAGAAAATGCTCGAACGGCGCGCGTTCGGAAAGAAGAACCGGCTGCTCAATGCGTTCAACGAGGACGTTACGCACTGGCTCGACTTCTTCGCCTACACGAACTTCATGGACCGCGACGGCAAGTTCCAGCTGACGATGCTCTCGCACTCGAGCTTTGCGCCCTTAGCCTCTTCAATGGGGCCGATGCTGCGCGAAGAGGCCTTCCACATGGGAACGGGGATCACGGGTCTGCGACGCATCGCCAAGGCCGGCGTGATTCCGGTCGAGATCCAGCAGAAGTACTACAACAAGTGGATCTCGGGTTCGCTCGACCTTTTCGGCACCGATCACTCCGGCTCGGCGCAGTGGGCCTATACCTGGGGCATTAAGGGCCGGGTCGATGAGGATAAGGCCGGCGACGCAGCCGACAAGGAACACCTCAACGAACGCGCTCGCCGGCAGTTTTACGACGAAGTTGCGGCGACGGTCGCGCGCGTGAACGAAGTCAACGCCGCCGAGACGGCTTTCTACGTTCCCGACATGCGTTTCAATCGAATGATCGGCGAGTTCGCGGGTCAGCGCTACAGCGTCGACGGCCGCAAGCTGAGCGAAGCGGAGTGGGAAACCTACGCGCGCGGCGTTTTGCCGAACGCCGCCGACGACGCCACCCTCAAAGAATTTTTCAAAGATCCCAACTGGATCGCCCCTAAAGGAAAACTCGCATGAACCACGGCTGCCGGCGATCCAGTCGGGGCCCCGTTTTTTTAACCGGCGCTGCGTCCTTCGGACTCCGCGCCCCCCGTGCGCAAAGCGCACGGGGCCCCCGCTGGATCGCCCCTAAAGGAAAACTCGCATGACAACGACCGTTAACGGACCCGCACAACAGACGCCCTTCGGCCGCGAGGCGCGCACGCTCGATACCAAGCGCGTCATTAACTATTGGAAAGACGGCCACGTCGGATTCGTCGAGATGGACGACCCGCCTGCAAACACCTACACCCACGAGATGATGCGTCAGCTGGACGAAGCGATTTTGGACGCGCGCTTCGATCCCGAAGTCGAAGTCATCGTGCTCACCGGCAAAGGCGAGAAGTTCTTCTCGGCCGGCGCGAACATCGGGATGCTCAACCAAGTGACGCCCGAGTTTAAGTACATGTTCTGTTTGCACGCCAACGAGACGCTGTCGCGCCTGGAACAAACGCCGAAGCTCGTCGTCGCCGCGCTCAACGGCCACTGCATCGGGGGCGGTCTGGAGATCGCAATGGCGGCCGACCTGCGGATCGCACGCAAAGACGCAGGGAAGATCGGCCTTCCGGAAGTCGCGCTCGGCGTGCTTCCCGGCACCGGCGGCACGCAGCGATTGGCGAGGCTCGTCGGCAAGTCGCGCGCGATCGAGCTGATGACGACCGGCAAGACGGTCAGCTTCGAACAGGCGCTGGACTGGGGCATGATCAACGACCTCTTCGAAGGCAGCGCGGCCGAGTTCCGCGAGCAAATCACCGATTACGCAAAACAGTTCTGCTCGCCGAACAAGGCGCCGATGGCCGTCGGCCATATCAAACGCAGCGTGCAGACCGGCGCGGAGTTGCCGCTCCAGGATGCGCTCGCGCTCGAACGCGAACTGCAATCGCTGCTTTTCAAGAGCGAAGACGCCAAAGAAGGCCTCGCTGCTTATAACGAAAAGCGCGTCGCCCGCTTCAAGAACAAGTAGAGGTTCACCAGGGTTTAGTCGACGGTAAGGATCAGCTTACCGTCGACCGACCCGCTTTTACTTTCATCGAGCGCGGCGACGGCGTCGGCCAGGCTGCGCTCGCCCCCGATCATTACGCGGATTGCTCCGCCTTCGAGCATCTTGAGCAGCTCTCGCAAACCTGCGTGAGAAGACGTCGGCGTTTCTGCCATATTGATATTGATTGCGAACAGGCCGCGCTCGGAGAACCATTTCACGTCGGCGGCACCGATGGTCGAGACGATTTTCCCACCCTTCTTGAGCGTGCCCGCCATCGCGGAGATCGCGTCCGGGCCGTCGACCAAGTCCAAAACCGCGTCGACGCCGTGCGGATGGGCAGCCCGGATTGTTTCCACGACGTTCTGCTCATCATAGGCAATGAACTCGTCGACTCCGAGCGAGCGCGCGAGCTGCTCGTTCGATCGACGCGCGGTTCCAATGACGCGCGCCCCGCGGTCACGCGCGATCTGCACCGAAAAGCTCCCGACGCCGCCGCTCGCTGCCAGCACCACCACGATCGAACCTTTTTCAACGCCGAGCGCGTCGAGCGCGGCCAGCGCAGTAAGTCCGGCCGTCGGGAGCGCCGCGGCTTCCGCATCGCCGACGTCGTCGGGGATCTTGGCGATCGGCTGGGAGTGATCGTCATCGGGAACAAGCGTGTACTCGGCGTACGCACCGTGAGCGCGCGCGATGCCGAATAGGCGCTCGCCTTCGTGGTATTTCAAAACGCCTGGGCCCGTCGCGCTGACAATGCCGGCGAAGTCCTGCCCGAGGACGAACGGCATCGCGCGCCCACCTCTATCGCGTATTTTCCAATCCATGGGGTTGACGCCCGCCGCCGTAACGCGGACCAAAATTTCGTGGGACGCCGGCTGGGGAACCGGAATTTCTTTGAGCTCCCCGCGGTCGCCACGGTGCTCGATAACCGCAGCTTTCATCGCCCGAGTTTTTGCCCTCTCGCGTCAGGCTCCAAACGGCAGGAGGGCGGTTTCGGCGGCCGCCCAAAGAGGGCGGAATGGTAAGCGCCTTCATCCTCATGAGGGTCGAACGGCAGCGGCTGCGCTCGATCGCTGACGATTTGCTCGCCGTCGAGGGGATTGCCGAAGTCTACTCGGTCGCGGGACCCTACGATCTCGTTGCCATCGCTCGCGTGAAACGGCACGAAGAGCTCAACGATCTGGTGACCGAGCACGTCGCAGCGCTCGACGGCATCCTCAGCACCGAAACGCTGATCGCCTTCAGGTCCTTCTCGAAGAAGGATCTCGGCCTGCTCTGGGACGTCGGCGACTGACGCGCTACGGCAGCTCCATCCGGTAGAAGTGCGTGTCGTCGATGCTCAAGCGCTGCGCGCGGCCGCCGGCGGACGCGTCGAAGCGCACGATCGAATCTCCCAGCGCGAAGTTGCCGTTTGCGAGCGGCCGCAGCGGGCTGACCCCGTCGAGGGTGAGCTTGTCTTTGACGATCACCGCTCGGGTGATCGCCGGCTGACCGAAGAACGTGTTCTCGTAACGGCCAACCAGTGCATTCCAACTGGCCGGATGAGCAAAGGTCTGTGGTCCGCGGTAGCGCTCGTTTGCCAACCAGCGCGAGCCGTAACTCATCTCGACGACCTTGCTCTGCCGGTCGCGTCCGAACGCCAGCAAAAAGACTGCGAACTGCGGTGCGTCGGCCCAAAAGAGATCCGTTCCGCGTGAGTAGAGCGCGATCTCTCTACCGGCGTCTTCCAGGTAGAGCCGGTCACCTCGTGCGGCAACCCGCAGTGGCGGCGAGCCTGCGGCCGAATAGGTTCCCTCGTATTCGGCAGCTCGCGCGACGTGCGCCGGATCGGGCGCCGGCGGCGCCGCAGGCAGCGGCTCGCCGAGGCTTTGCGCCCGCAGTACCTTCATTGCGTAAAGCACGATCGCGCACGGATGAAGCGGCGCTTCGACGAGGTTCGCAAACGCAATCACGCCGTATCCGCGCGTGAGGTTCGCTTGCATGCAAGCGGTGTATCCCGAGATGCCTCCGGTGTGCCCGATCAAGCGGTCACCGCCGTCGGCGAACGTCGCCAGCCCGTAAGCGTACTGTCTGTAAAACGCCGGCGCTTCCTCGAGTACGGTGCTCGGCGACCCGGCCGGTCTCCCATTCGAAAATGTGTCGGCGGAGGTCATCGCGGCAAACGTCGCCGGCGAGATCAGGCGGCTTCCGCCGGCGGTTTTCCCGCCGTTTAAATAAAAGCGAATGTAGCGTGCCATATCCTCCGGCGTTGAGAGCACCGAACCCGCCGGATCGACAAAGTCGAATGGCGGTGAGGGAACCAGCGGCGGTGCGAGCGACGCAGGCCGGTCGTTATCGCGGAACTGATAACCGACGGCGGCATCGGTCATTTGGTCAGGCGTAAAGACCGGTGAGCTCGCCCTCATTCCGATCGGTTGGAGGACGCGCGCTTGGAGTGCGTCGGCCCACGGCTTCCCGTCGAGACGCGCGAGTACGGCGCCCGCCGTCGCATAACCGTCGTTCGAATACGACCAAGATGTGCCGGGCACAAAGAGCGTTTTTGCCGTGCGTAAGGCCCAAACGTCGTAGACGTACCCCGGCTCGGCGGCGTAATCGTCCGGAATCCCTGCGGTGTGGGAGAGGAGCTCGTGCACGAGAATCGGGCCGCCCAGCGATTTGATTGCAAACCACGGAAGGTAGCGCCGAACCGGCGCGCTCAGATCGAGGCGTCCGGAGTCGCGCAGCTCGAGCAGCGCAAGCGCCGTCATCGACTTCGTTATCGAACCGATCGCGAATCTCGTTTCACCGGTAACTGGTGACTGCGTTTCGCGATTCGCGAAGCCTAGGGTAATGATTCGCAGCGTTCTCGTCCGGTCGGTGATCGCCACCGAGAGACCGGGCGTACCTTGTTCGCGCATCGCTCGCGGCGCGTACGCAGCGATTGCGTCGAGCGCGTCCGGCATGCCCGAAGCTGCTCCGGCGCGCGCCGGCGCAAGCGGCTGGAGCGCTGCGATGCCCAGCGATGCGAGGGTTCGGAGGAGGAGACGGTTATGCATCGGCAATGAGTCATCCCTCGAATCGCCCGCTTCCTTCCGCTCTGCGATCGTGCCCGAGGAGCCGGAACTGCCGGCGTGCAACGCTGGGCGAAAAGCGAGGGTTATCCACACTACTATGGCACGTATCTACGACAATTTGGCCGATACGTTCGGCAACACGCCGCTGGTCAAAATACCGCGTCTGAACGAGGGCGTTCCGGGCACCGTCCTGGTGAAGATGGAATCGTTCAATCCCGCGGGTTCCGTGAAAGACCGCATCGGCGTCTCGATGATCGAGGCCGGCGAGCGCGAAGGGCGGCTTCTGCCCGGAATGACGATTCTGGAGCCGACGAGCGGTAATACCGGCATCGCGCTTGCGTTCGTCGCCGCGGCCAAGGGGTATCCGATCATCCTCGTGATGCCCGACACGATGACGATCGAACGCCGCAGCCTCCTCAAAGCCTATGGCGCGCAAGTCGTGCTGACTCCCGGAGCGGAGGGAATGCCCGGTGCGATTCGCCGCGCGAGCGAGATCGCCGCGGCAGCGCCCGGAAAGTATTTCGTGCCCGCGCAGTTCGAGAATCCCGCGAATCCGGAGGTTCATCGCCGCACGACGGCCGAAGAGATTTGGCGCGACACCGACGGCGCGGTCGATGCCGTCGTCTCGGCGGTCGGCACCGGCGGCACGATCACCGGCGTTGGTGAGGTTTTGAGAGCGAGAAAACCCGGCGTGCGAATTATCGCCGTCGAGCCCGATGCTTCGCCCGTTCTTTCGGGCGGCAAACCGGGCCCGCATAAGATTCAAGGTACCGGCGCCGGCTTCGTGCCGAAAGTTCTCAATACCGAGGTCTACCAGGAGGTCATTCGCGTTACGGACGCCGACGCAATCGCGACCGCGCGCCGCCTCGCACGCGAAGAGGGTATGCTCGTCGGCATCTCCGCGGGCGCGAACGTTTGGGCTGCGCTGCAAGTCGCAAAGCGGCCGGAGATGCGCGGCAAGCTTATCGTCACGATCGGCTGCGATACCGGCGAACGCTACCTGAGCAATCCGGTATTCGCCGACCAAGAAGCGACGATCGTCGAACCAGCGCTGGTTTGATTTCTCCGGAGCTTCTGGTCGACGTAACCCGCGGCGACTACGTCGAGTCCGTCCATCGGGTGGCGGCCTGCGCGGCAGACGCGAACGGACGCGTGCAGTTCGCCGCCGGCGATATCGAATCGCCGGTCTACCTGCGCTCGACCGCAAAGCCGTTCATCGCCGCCGCAGCGATCCAAGCCGGCGTCGCCGCGCGGTTCGGGCTCGAACCGCGTGAGATCGCGGTGATGACGGCGTCGCACGTCGGAGAGCCGTTCCATGTGGCCGCCGTCGAATCTATTCTGAGGAAGATCGGCTTGGACGCATCTGCGCTGCAATGCGGCGTGCATGCGCCGTATGACGAAGCTGCGGCGGCGGCATTGCGCCGGACCGATACCGCCCCGACCGTGCTCCACAATAACTGCTCCGGAAAGCACGCGGGGATCCTCGCTCTGTGCCTGGCGATCGGCGCCGACATCGCCACGTACCTGCGCGTCGACAATCCCGCGCAGCAGCGCATTCTCGCGCTGTGTGCGCGAGTCTCGGACGACGACGCGACGAGGTGGCCGCTCGCCGTCGACGGCTGCGGCATACCGGTCTACGCTACGGGGCTGCGAAATGCGGCGACGTCGTTTGCGCGTTTGGCGACGCTGGCAGAGGTCGACGACGCCGATGCGCGCGCACTCGAAGTCGTTCGAGACGCTATGCTCGCGTATCCGCAGTACGTTGCCGGCACCAGCCAGTTCGATACCGAACTGATGATCGCAGGCGCGGGTAACCTCGTTTCGAAGGCAGGCGCGGAGGGCGTGCAGGGTGCGAGCGCGGTCGCCGAGGGCTACGGTTTTGCCGCGAAGGTCGTCGACGGCGCATCGCGAGCGAGGGGACCCGCCTCAATCAGCGCGCTTGCGCGCCTGGGACTTCTCGACGAGGTAAAAGCCGCTCGGCTGGCGCGTTTTGCGCGGCCGGCCGTGTACAATCGGGCCGGAGTTGCCGTTGGGGAGATAGCCGTCCGGGATCGTGTCTGAGTACCTGAGCGAACTCGCGCAACGCGTCCTAATCTTCGACGGCGCTATGGGGACGCAGCTCATGGCGCTGGAACTCTCCGCTTCGGATTTCGGCGGCGCCCCGCGGGCCGGCTGTAACGAGGTGCTCGTCCTCACGCGCCCCGATATCGTGCGTACGATTCACGAGTCGTATCTCGCCGCCGGTGCCGACGTCGTGGAGACCGATTCGTTTACCGGGTCGCGAATAAAACTCGACGAGTACGGTCTCGGCGAGCAAACCTACGAGATCAACTTCCGTGCCGCCGCGATCGCTCGCGAAGCCTGCGACGCGTTCTCGACGGCGCAGCGGCGCTTTGTCGCGGGCTCGATGGGACCGACCGGGATGCTGATCTCGTCCTCCGATCCGACGCTCTCAAACGTTACCTACGCGAAGCTGCGCGAGACCTACGGCGAACAGGCGAGGGCGTTGGTCGAAGGCGGCGCCGATCTGCTCGTGCTCGAGACGATGCAGGACCTGCTCGAACTGAAGGCGGCGATAGCCGGAATCGTGCTCGAGTTCGAGCGCGGATTGCGACGCGTCCCGATTCAGGCTCAGCCAACCCTCATCACCGAAGGTCGCATGCTCCTGGGTACCGACATTCGCGCGATTCGCGCGACGCTCGACGCGCTCCCGATCGACGTCATCGGCCTCAACTGCTCGACAGGTCCCGCACAGATGCGCGACTCGATCCGTTTTCTTTGCGAGAACTCGCGCTGCTTCGTAAGCGTCGTGCCGAACGCCGGCCTTCCGCTGATGGGACCGCACGGTGAAACGATCTATCCGGAGAGCCCGGACGAGCTTGCGGCCGAGCTGAGTGCCTTCGTTCGCGATTTCGGAGTCGACGCGGTCGGCGGGTGCTGCGGCACGACGCCCGCGCACATCACCGCGCTGCGCGATGCGGTCGCGGCGGTACGGCGGCGAACGAGGCCGCACGTCGAGCGGCCGCAAGAAGTCGCCTCGGCAATTACGGCCGCATCCCTCGAACAAGAGCCGCGTCCGCTTCTGGTCGGCGAGCGCATCAACGCACAGGGCTCGCGCAGAGTAAAGCGTTTGCTGTTGGAGGAGAGTTACGACGATATCGTCCTGCTGGCGCGAGAGCAAGTCGAAGGCGGCGCCCACGTGCTCGATCTCTGCTGCGCGCTAACCGAACGAGCCGACGAGGACGAGCAGATGCGAACGCTCGTGCGACGGCTCGCTCAATCGATCGAAGCGCCGTTGGCTATCGACTCGACCGAGCCCAAAGTGATGCAGACCGCGCTGGAAAACTATCCGGGCCGCGCGATCCTCAACTCCGTCCATCTCGAGGCGGGGCGCGCGAAGATCGACGTGATTCTTCCGCTGGCAAAAGAGCACGGGGCCGCAGTCGTCGCCCTTACGATCGACGAGCAGGGAATGGCAAAGACCGCCGAGCGCAAACTCGAAGTCGCACGCCGCATCTACGAGATCGTCGTGGGCGAGTACGGGCTGCCGCCGGGAGCCCTGATCTTCGACGCGCTGACCTTTACGTTGTCGACCGGCGATCCCGAGTTTGCCGATTCGGCGGTCGAGACGATGGAAGGGATTCGCGCGATCAAGCGCGATCTTCCCGGATCGCTCACATCGCTGGGAATCTCGAACGTTTCCTTCGGGCTGCGCCCCGACGCCCGCGCGGCGCTCAACTCGGTCTTTCTCTACCATTGCGTGGAAGCCGGTCTCGATTGCGCGCTCGTCTATGCCAAAGAGATCGTTCCGTATTTCGAGATCGAAGCCGAGGTGCGCGAGCTGTGCGACGATCTCGTCTTCAATCGGCGTCCCGATGCGCTGCCGCGGCTCATCGAACACTTCGAGGCCGCGCGCTCGCAGGGACGGCCCGACGGCGAAGGGGTCGAGCTGACGGAGTCGGCGGCCCAAGACGTCGCCGTGGAGGAGCGCATCCATCAGGCGATCCTGCGACGGCGTAAGGACGGCATCGAGAAGGCGATCGATGAAGCGCTGCTGGCGCGCACGCCCGTCGAAGTGCTCAACGAGATCCTCCTGCCGGCGATGAAGGACGTGGGCGACCGCTTCGGCCGTGGAGAGCTAATTCTGCCGTTCGTCCTGCAATCGGCCGAAGTGATGAAGCGAGCCGTCGCGCATCTCGAGCAGTTCCTCGAGCGAACCGAGGGCACGACGAAAGGAACGGTCGTCCTCGCGACGGTGTTCGGCGACGTGCACGACATCGGAAAGAATCTAGTGCACACGATTTTGGCGAACAACGGCTACACGGTTCACGACCTCGGAAAGCAAGTCCCGATGAGCTCGATACTCGAGAAAGCGGTGGAGGTCAAGGCCGACGCAATCGGTCTCTCGGCGCTCCTCGTCTCGACCAGCAAACAAATGCCGGTCTGCCTCGAAGAGCAAGACGTCCGCGGCCTGCACTTTCCGGTCATCATCGGGGGTGCGGCGATCAACCGCGATTTCGGGCGCCGCATCGCGCTGCTGCAAGACGGCTCGCGCTTCTTCGAACCCGGCGTCTTCTACGCGCGAGATGCATTCGAGGGGCTCGAGCTCGTCGACGCGCTCACCAGCGACCCGCAAAAGCGATCGGACCTCCTCGAACGAACCAAACGCGAAGCGCTGGCGCAGCGGGAGCGGCGCGCTGTGGTTCCGGCAGCCCGCGTAGCCTCGGTTTCAGCGATCAAAACCGAGCTCGCACCCGTACCCGTTCCTCCGTTCTTGGGCGTTCGAACCCTGGAGATCGACTTCGAAGAGCTATGGGGGTGCTTTGATTTGCGCAGTCTTTACCGTCTCTCGTGGGGCGCGTCGAATACGAAGGGCGAGGCCTTCGAACGCCTCGTGCGCACGGAGTTCGAGCCCCGGCTGGCTCGCTATCAAGCGGCAGCGCCGCGCGAACGGCTGATCGAACCGGTCGCCGTCTACGGTTACTTCCCGGCCGCTGGGCTAGGCGACGACGTACTTATCTACGACCCGCTCCGGCCCGATCGCGAGATTGCACGCTTTCCATTTCCGCGTCAGGCGGGCGGAGAGCACCTAAGCCTTGCGGACTACCTGCGCGAGCCCAATAACGGCGCCGCGAGCGACGTCGTGGCCCTGCAAATCGTTACCGTCGGGCGCAATGCCGGTGCGCAAATCGAACGGTTGCAGGCGGCGGGTGACTATAGCGAATCGTACTTCCTCCACGGCTTCTCCGTGCAGGCAGCCGAAGCGCTCGCCGAGTACGCGCACCGCAACATTCGTCGTGAGCTGGGGCTGCCGGCGGCGCGCGGAAAACGCTATTCGTGGGGCTATGGGGCCTGCCCGGATCTCGACCAGCACGCAACCGTCTTCACTTTGCTCGACGCCGCTGCGAGGATCGGCGTAACGCTGACGGAGGCATTCCAGATCGTACCCGAGCAGTCGACCGCGGCGATCGTTATGCACCATCCGAAAGCCGCATATTTCAACGCTGCCGCGACCAAAGAGATCGCGGTGTGAGTATTCCCCGGTTGAATTTGAGGGGCCAAGCGACCCGCACGAGCTCCGGCGCTCGCTGAGAGGGCGCCCCGCGAGGAGCCTGCTCAGCAGGCCGTGGCCGGTTGTGGGCGTACCGTTGCTTTTCAATGACCGTCCGCACGATTCTCACCATCGGCTTGGTCATCGTCGCGCTCGCGCTCATCGTCGCGCTCGTCCGGGCGTTGCCGCGGCATCGTCCGGTGATGCCCGAGCCGATGCGAGGCCTGATCGGGGTGCTGATCGGCTTTCTGACCAACTTTTTCGATACGCTGGGCATCGGCTCGTTTGCCACGACGACGTCGTTGTTCAAGTTTCTGCGGCTCGTTCCGGACGAAAAGATTCCTGGAACGCTCAACGTCGGCCACGCGCTGCCGACGGTTGCGGAGGCCGCGATCTTCATCACGATCGTCTCGGTCGAACCTCGCACGTTGATTTTGTTGATCCTGGCCTCGGTCGCCGGGGCCTGGCTCGGTGCCGGTTTCGTCGCGCGTCTGCCGCGCCGTTACGTACAGATCGGGATGGGCACCGCGTTGCTCGCGGCGGCGGTGCTCTTCGTCTTGAGCAACCTCAAAGGAAGCCAGTTCGGCCTGGTCGGCAGCGGACTCGGGCTCGAAGGCACGCGGCTGTGGATCGGCATCTTCGTCAGTTTCTGTTTGGGAGCATTGATGACGATCGGGATCGGGCTCTACGCACCGTGCATGATAATGGTAAGCCTCCTCGGCATGAACCCCATCGCCGCCTTTCCGATCATGATGGCGTCGTGCGCGTTCTTGATGCCGATCGCGAGCCTGCGATTCATCCGCTTCGACGCGTTCTCGATGCGCGCGGCCCTCGGTCTGACGCTGGGCGGTATACCGGGCGTTCTAATCGCCGCCTTTTGGATCAAGCAGATGAATCTCGTTACGCTGCGCTGGATCGTCGTCGCGGTGGTGATCTACGCTGCCGTCGTCATGCTGCGCTCCGCGGCCCAGCGGGCCGCCGGCGAGACAGAGTACGCGTACGCCGAGGGGCAATAGCCGCCGCTAAGCCCCCGAACGGTCGACACCAACGAACGATGCCGCTACGCGGCGACTTCGATCGTGCTGTAGACAAAGCGTCCGCCGACCATCGTCGCGACGACGCGATACTCCTTATCCCAGAACGACAGATCGGCGCGCAGGCCGCGCGCGATGCGCCCCATCTCCGTTTCGTGCCGGATCATCCTCGCCGGCGCGTGTGTAGCGGCGACGATCGCCTGAGCGAACGGAATCTGCGCGTACGACATGTAATTCCGCAGCGCCTCGTCCATGCGCAGCGCGCTTCCGGCGATCGTGCCGTCGGCCGAGCGGACGACGCCGCCTTCGATATGATATCCCGGATCGGCGACGGGCATTGCGTCGGTGACGAGCACCAGCCGATCGCCCAGCGTGCGGTGAAGAATGTCGACCATGACCGGCGAAACGTGGTAGCCGTCGCAGATCACCTGAACCAGGGTGCGGCGGTCCTGAATGAACGCCGCCAGAATCGATGGATCTCGGTGGTCGAGGGGCGGCATCCCGTTGAACGCGTGCGTCAGCGAACGGAAGCCCAAGCCGATCGCGAGCATTCCTTCGCGGTAACGGGCCCCCGTGTGGCCTGCCGAGCAGACGACGCCGTTCTCGAGAAAGACGCGCAGGGCTTCGCTCGCGCCGTCGATCTCGGGCGCCATCGTTACCAGAAGGCAGGCGCCTTTGCACGCGTCAACCATCTCCTGCGCGCGCACCGCGCCGGCCGGAAGCAGCCACTCGTGGCGATGAATTCGGCGAAACTTCGCGTTGAGGAACGGGCCCTCGAAATGAATGCCGAGGCAGCGGGCGCCGCTGGGCTCGTCTTCCTCGAGTTGATTCGCCGCTTCGACGATTTCGTAGGCCGCGTGAAGCATCGATTCCCAGGGTGCCGTCATAACGCCGGCGACGAAGCCGGTCGCTCCGGTCTGCGGATAGGCGGCGGCAACGACGCCGACCGCATTGCCTTGGTCCCGGTTGAAGAGATATTCGCCGGCACCGTTCGTGTGAACGTCGATTAGGCCGGGCGCGATCGTGCTGCCCGGGGGCAGCGGGTAATCGGAGGGCCCGTCGGCGGCCAGCACTCCGGCGATTCTACCGTTTTCGATGGCCAAACGGCCGAAGGTGGACGTTCCGTCGCCCACCGCTACGAAAGCCGGCCCTAAGAGTTGCGTAGACATTTTCTTTAACCTCGAATCAACGCGAGGGCTTCGTCGCGGTGCTCCTCCATGAGCGCGCGCGTGTCGCCCTCGACGTTAAGCCGTAGTAACGGTTCGGTGTTTGACGGCCGCACGTTCATCCACCAGTCCGGATAGCCGATCGAAAGGCCGTCGAGGCGATCGATCGCGGCATCCGCATAGCGCTGCTCGAGCTGCGCGAGTTTCGCGGCGGCGCCGGCGACTTTGCTGTTGATCTCGCCCGAGCGAAACCGCGTGTCGATCGGGGCAATGATCTCGCTGACCGGCCGCCTCGCCTCGCTGAAAAGCTCCAAGCATGAGAGAAATGCGATCATGCCGGAGTCGGCGTACCAGTTGTCGCGAAAGTAAAAGTGTCCGCTGTGCTCTCCCCCGAAGACGACGTCTTGCTCGCGCATCATCGCTTTTATAATCGAGTGCCCGACCCTCGAGCGAATGGGAACTCCGCCCGCTTTCGCGATCAGTTCGGGAACGCTGCGACTGCAGATAAGGTTGTACAAGATCTTTGCGCCGGGCTGCTTTTTGAGCGTGAGGAGCGCCACCAGCGCGGTTACCGTGCTGCCGTCGATCAAGGCGCCTTTTTCATCCACCAGAAACATCCGGTCCGCGTCGCCGTCGAAAGCTACACCGAGATCGCAGGAGCGCTCGAGCACGGCGGCCTGCAGATCGACCATGTTCTCGGGCTCGATCGGGCTTGCCGGATGGTTTGGAAAATTCCCGTCGAGTTCGAAGTACAGCGGAACTATTTCACACGGCAGCTTACCAAACACGTACGGGATCGTCTCGCCCGCCATCCCGTTGCCGGCATCGACCGCGATGCGCAGCGGCGCGATCTTCGCGCGGTCGACGAACGATAGGCAGTGTTCGGCGAAGTCTTCGAGAACGTGGCGCGAAGCGACGCTCCCTTTCTTTTCGGCCGCCGGCGGAAGAGCGTTGGCGGCCAGCTCGTCGCGCAGCGTCGCCAATCCGGTATCGAGCGAGATCGCTTGCGCCTGGGAGCGCGTGAACTTCATGCCGTTGTACGCGGCCGGATTGTGGGATGCCGTGATCATTACGCCGCCGTCAAAGTCGTACTTCCCCACGGCGAAGTAAAGCGCATCGGTCGAGACCAATCCGATATCGACGACGTCTGCCCCGGCCTCCGAAGCTCCCCGCGCGAAGGCCTCGAACAGCGGGCCGCCGGAGGCCCGCATATCGCGGCCCACCACGACGGTCGGCTTGGACGACGAGCTGCCCGAGCGCAGCAAAGGTACGAAGCACCGGCCGATCCCGTAGGCGACGTTATCGCTCATTTCAGACGGATAAACGCCCCGAACGTCGTAGGATTTGAAAATCGTGGAGTCTATCCGGTCCTGCACCGCCCGCAGTTCTTCGACCGCACGCTCGTGACGCCTTTGTGACGAACGGGCCCTTCGTTCGCGTTACCGGAACGCTGTTGCTCACGGCGTTCTTGCTCTTGTCGCTGGGTGTCGCCATCCAGGGAACGTTCGAAACGCGCGCCTCGATATCGAATACCTTCGCACGGCAGTCGCAGATCCAGCAGGCGCAGATCGACCTCGAGGAGCTCCTGCGCCTGCAGATCGACGAAGAAAATTCGCTGCGCGGCTATCTGCTAACCAGGGACCCGTTTTATAAGAGCGAGTACCGATCGGCCTCCGCCGGCTACGACGCGAAAGAGAGCGCGATTCACGCAACCCTGCAGGAACGGCAGCTCACGGGTGCGGGGCAGCTCCTTGGAGATTACGCGAACCTCCAGCGCGAATGGCGCAGCAGCGTCGCCGTACCGTTGTTCGCGCATCCGCGCGTGCGCCTCGAAGAGCTCGACAAGCGCAACAAACTCTTCTCCGACTACGAAACCATGACGGTGGCGGCGATTCGCCGGGCGCTCGCGCAAACCGGCGACGACCTCGCTCGCAGCACGCAAGACGAGCTCGATCGTTCCTCGTACGCGCGCGCCTCATGGGTGCTCGTTTTCGGCCTGCTCGCCATCGTTTTCAACGCATACCGTTCGCAGCTGAACCGCGAGCTCGAGGAAGAGCGCAGCTTTACACGGATTCTTCAGCGGGCGTTCCGGAGCGAATCGACCCCGCTGCCGAACTGCGACATCGGCAGCGCGTACCTCTCGGCGACGAGCCACCTTGCAGTTGGCGGCGACGTGTTCGACATCTACCGTCTCTCGGAGGATCGTGCCCTCCTGTTGATCGCCGATATCAGCGGCAAAGGGGTCGATGCCGCGGTGCTCACCGCATTCGTCAAGTTCATGGTTCGTGCCATCGCGCTGCGCAACAGCGCGCCCGCGGCAATCCTCGCCGAGTTCAACGTCGTCCTTTCGAAGGCGGTCGAAGATCCGTATCTCTTCGCCTCGATGTTCGTCGGCCTGCTCGATACGAACCGGTTCGGATTGACCTATGCGAGCGCCGGCCACGACGCGATATTCGTGCGCCGCCCCGAGGGCGTCGTCGCACTCGACGTAACCGGGCCGGTACTCGGCGTCATGGACGAACCCTTCGAGTCGCGAACGATCGATTTACACCCCGGAGACACGCTGGTCTTAGCGACTGATGGTTTGACCGAGGTTCGGAACCGCGCCGGAGAACAGCTCGGCGACAAGGGCGCGATGGAGGCGATCGCTGCGGCCGGCACGGAGGCTCAGACGCTCGCCGACGATCTGGTCAAGAAGGTGCGCGAGCGGGGCGGCAGCCGCGTCCGCGACGATCTGGCGGTTTTAGCAATTCGAGTCTTGCGTACCGGCGCCAATGACGCGTAAGGCGCTGTTGATCCTAGCTGGCTGCATGATTGCGCTTACGGCGCGCGCGGTCGCCGATTGCCGAGCGCACAAGGGCGAGCACGTAGTGCTCTACAGCACGACGGACGACCCGTCCGTGCTGATGTGGGATTCCCGCGCGCGGCTGCGCACCTATCACGGCGCTTCGTTCGACGTCGCGCAGGCGCTGCTGCCGCACGCGCTGCTGGTCGCGCCGGGGACGCACGCCGACGTCATCTCGTGCATCCCGGACTACGTGACCTCGCCGCTGTTCACGGGCCCGGAGTCGGCAGTCGGCGTCATCGTCACGAGCGGTCCATCGCGCGGGGCCGCTCGCTGGGTGCTGGGCTCAGACGTGAGGATGTTCAAGAAGCGGTAGCAGCGCGCGGCGAAGGGTGAACGCGATCCCATACGTCTCCTGCAGCAGCCTTCCGTCCCGCAACGCTTCGGGCGCAGAGATACTCAGCAGCCGCCCGTCGCCCAGAAGCGCGACGCGGTCTGCGTATTCCGCGGCTTCGTTGACGTCGTGAAGCGCGCATACGATGCTCTTTCCGTCCTTGGCGAGGCCGCGAAGCAACGCGAGTATCTCGTGCGCCACGGCGACGTCGAGATGACTGGTAGGTTCGTCGAGCAGCAGAATTGGAGTCTCTTGGGCCAGTCCGAGCGCGATCCAGACCCGCTGGCGCTCGCCCGCGCTCAGTGTCGAGAAGAGACGCTCGGCGAGGCCCTCTAGGCGGACCGCTTCGAGCGCGCGCGCGATCGCGGTCCCGTCTTCTCGGGCCGCGTGCCATTGCCACCATCGATGGTGCGCGAAGCGCCCAATTGCGACGACGTCGCGCACCTGCAGCGCTTCGAGAAAGACTTCGTCGCCGGTTACGAAGGCGATCCTCTGCGCACGTTCGAGCGCGTGGAGCGACTCGCTGCGCCGCCCGTCGATGAGGATCGTCCCCGATGCGGTGCGGTGCAGTCCCGCGATCGCGCGCAGAAGCGTCGTCTTGCCGGCGCCGTTGCGCCCAAGAACGGCGAGGAACTCACCGGGTGCGACGCTCGCGTCGATGCGCGCGAGGAGTCGGCGGCCGCCGACGGAGAGTTCGACTCCGCGAAGCTCGATCATCAGAGGCTCCCGCGTTGCGTGGCCGGACGCAGATAAAGATAGAGGAACGTCGGGACGCCGATGAACGCCAAAAGGACTCCGATCGGGAGCTCGGCGGGAGCGACGATTCTGCGGCAAATCGTATCGGCGCACATGCAAAGCGCCGCGCCGATGGAGACGCAGGCAGGCAACAGCACGCGGGCATCGGAGCCGACGATGCGCCGCGCGAGGTGGGGAACGATCAGCCCGATGAAACCGACGAGGCCGGCGAGCACGACGCTGCTCGCGGCCAGCAGCGACGACGCTGCAAGCATTACCCACTGCGCGCGGGCGACGTTGAGGCCGATGCTGCGCGCGCGCAGCTCGCCGATCCGAAGCGCGTTGAGCGGCGCCGCCGCCGAAAGCGCGAGGAGCGTGCCGGCCACGACGTAGGGTGCGGCCGCCGCGAGATCCGGCCAGCCGCGGCCCGCCATCGAACCGGCGAGCCAGGCGACGACGGTGCTTGCATACTCCGTCGATTGCGCGCGCACAACCGCGAGGGTCACGATCGCGGCGAAGAGCGTCGAGAGCGAAACGCCGGCGAGTATCAGCCGATTGGAGTCGATGCCGTCCCCGCGCCGCGCCAACGCGGCGACCAATAATGCGGCACCCAAACCTGCGACAAAGCCGATCGCCGGCGAAGCCGCTGCGGAGACGCCGGCGACGATCGAAATCGCAATTGCCGCGGCGGCCGCGGCGCTAACGCCGGTGAGGTACGGATCGACCAGTGGGTTGCGCAACATACCCTGCAGCAGCGCGCCGCAGAGCGCCAGCGACGCGCCGACCGTGGCGGCGATGCAGACGCGGGGCAGCCGGAGTTGCCAAACGATCGTGTGCAGCGTTCCCGGCGCGCCGGGATGAAGCAGCGTGAAGGCGACGGCGCCGGGCTCGAGCTGGGTTGCTCCGACGAGAAGGCTGAGCGCTGCTGCCAGGAGCGGCAGGAGCACCAGCGCGGCGCCTTTCACCGGGTACGAAGCTCGACGCTGAAGGAGCGTCCCGGCATGGGATAGCCCGCGTAGAGCGCGTAGCGATCGTTTCCGAGATTGTAACCGCGCAGCGCGACGAGCAGCAGCGGGCTCAAACGATAGCCGGCGTACGCGTCGACTTGCGTAAAGGTCGACGGTTGGTGCACCGCGTAGGCCGGCGACAGGAATGGATCCGGCGCCTCTTGCGGCCCCTGCGTGCGCGCTTCGACGGCAAAGCCGTCGAAGCGGCTCGCCGGCAGTGCGTGATAGCGCAGGCCCGCGGTTACCGCGAAGACGGGTCCCCGGCCGGGCAGGCGCGACTGCGTATCGAGATCCTGGGCGCGATATAGATTGGTAACGCCAAGGTTCGCGACGAGGCCATGAAGCGGCGGCGTCTGGGCGACGAGCGTGATTCCCTGAATCGAGGCGCGTCCGACGTTCTCCGGGATGTAATATGGCGGTGGCGAAACGATCAGGTTCGATCCGCTCGTCGTAAACCAGCCGAGGCTGAGGCCGCCCCAGAGCGCCGGGTCGGAGAACGTCGCATCGCCGACGCGCGTGCGTTCGGGCGCGAGGTTGGGATTCGAAAACCCGGGATAATAGAGTTCTTCAGCGGTGGGCGCGCGGAAGGCGGTGGCGGCGTTCAAGCGCAGCTGCAGCGGACCGTCGAGGTGGACGATGCCGCCGATCGAGGGCGAGTACGCCCCGCCGAAGCCGCCGTCGCGCTCGCCGCGCAATCCAACGTAAACCTGATCTCCGTTTGTTGCAAACCACTGTGATTGCACGTAAGCGGCCGTTTGCGCGTAAGCATCGAAAATTGGCGCATTATCCGCTGCGCTCGGAGAGCCTCCGCCGGTGCCGCCGTCGACGCGAGCGTTACCCCGCAGCAGATCGATGCCGTAGACGAGGCGCTGGGCTGCGTCGCCGACCACGTTGCGCAGGCTCGCCATCCAATGCTGATCGAAAAGCATCTGCGCGTACGGCGGATTCGAGGCCGAACCCGGGCTTGGCGTCGGGTAGAACGAGTTCGGGCAGCTCGAGTCGACGGGCGTGTTGCACGTGTAGGAGAGATCGGCCGAAGAGGCACCCAGCTGCAGCGACGCGACCGAACGTTGGCCGCGGGTTTGCGCCGCAAGCTGCAGATTGCGATTGATGCTTCCCTGTTCGCTGGTCGGCGAGAAGAAGTCGAGCTCGCCGGGCGTTCCGACCAGCGACGAGGCGAGGTTGCCGCTCAAGGTGAGCTCGACCGCTCCCACCGTGTGCTGATAGCGCGCGGCAAAGCCGGTGAGGCCGGCTTGAGCGTTCTGACGATTCGGTGCGTTCTGCACCGAGTAGTCGTTGGTCGCATACGTTCGTTGAAACGAAAAATATGGCGTTTGAAACTGGTAAGTCTGTTCGCCGAAGGAGCCAGTTGCAACCGTCGCTTTGACCGTGGACGGCACCGGTGCGGTGATGATATTGACGATGCCGCCGATCGAGCCCGAGCCGTAGAGGGTCGATCCGCCGCCCTCGACGACCTCGATGCGGTCGATTCCGCTGGTCGGCATCTGTTCCAGGTCGACGTCGTCGATCTGACCGCCGGCGGTCGGTAAGCCGTCGACTAAGACCAGGACCTGTTCCGACGAGCTGCCGCGAATCCCGAGGTTGGCCACGGCGCCGAAGCCGCCATAGCGCACGATGTCGATGCCCGGTACCGAGGCCAGCGCGTCGGCGACGGTGCGAGCGCCTTGTTCTGCAATCTGGGCGTTCGTGACGACGTAGGTCGTACGAGCGGTGCGCTGCGCGTTCTCGACTCCGCGATCGCTCGTGACGACGTGCGCGATTTCGGGTACGGCAGAAGGGCTGGGTGAGGGTGAGGGTGACGCAGCGGCCGCGATCAGCGCGGCGATCAATGGAAACATCGCAATCCTTTCCCTGACGCGAGGTGGACGTGCACGAATGTTTTGCGACGGTATCCTGACTCGCGGATCGTCGCCGGTGCCCGAGCCTTCCCATCCGTTGCCGGACAGTGACTTCGGGCGGCTCCCCGCATACAGTGGCGCGACCGTGCCGGCATCACACCGGCTTCCCGCGCAAAACGTAGAATCGCCAATTGTGCAGATCCGTGCGTCTACCCTTTTCCTCGTGGCGCTGCTTGCCGGGTGCGCCGGTGCGAAGCCCGCTGCCGGCGGCGGGATCGTCACGCTCGTGCCGTCGTTCGCCGACGACGTCTACACGCTGGGCGCGGGGCGGCAGCTCGCAGCCGTCTCCGCCTTTACCGACGACCCTCGTGCCGCAGCGCTGCCGCGAGTCTCCGATGCCAACAGCGTCGACGCCGAGGCTATCGTGGCTTTGCGTCCCGAGCTCGTGCTGGGGATTCCCTCGCAGGCGCGGCTCGTCGAGCCGTTGCGTCGAGCAGGCTTGCGGGTCGTCCTGTTATCCGACGACGGCTACGACCAGATCTTTTCGAACCTCTCGACGATCGGCGCGCTGACCGGGCGGGGGAAAGAGGCAGAGGCTACGATCTCGCGCTTGCAGCGCGAGACCGCGGCCCTCGCGCAGCGCGCACGGCGGTTCGCCTGGCACCCGCGCGTCTTCGTCGTTTTGCAGGCCGCTCCAATTTGGACGGCCGGCACGTCGTCGTACATCTCGAGACTGATCGCGATTGCCGGGGGACGTAACGCGGCGCAGCTGAAAACGCCTTACGCACAGTACAGCGCAGAGACGCTGGTCACCGACCAGCCCGACGTGCTGATCGCCGATCGGATTGCGAAACTCGACTCAGCCCTAGACCGCGAGCCTTGGCGCGGTCTGCGCGCGGTTCGCTTGGGCCGCGTCTACGAAGCGCAACCCGATCTCTTGGAACGTCCGGGGCCGCAATACAACGACGCAATTCGCTGGCTGATCGCGCGTCTGGAACCGATCGCACGGCGTGGGGAGCATTGATGCCGCGCGCGCTCGTCGTCGCGGTGGAGACCCGCGCGCTCCGGGAGACGCTCGATGCCGAACTCGAGGAGTTCGAGGCCTTGGCGCAAGCTGCGGGCGCAACGATCCTCGACCGAATCGTTCAGCGTCGCGAGAGCATCGACCCCGCGAGCCTCGTCGGCAGCGGCAAGATGCTCGAAATCGCCGAGCGAGCGCGCGCGGATGGCGCGGAACTTCTGCTCGTTCTCAACGACTTGCGTCCGCGTCAGCGCAAGAATCTCGAACGGGTCGTGCCGCTGCCGATCATCGACCGGACGATGCTGATTCTGGACGTCTTCGCGCGCCACGCGCGCAGCCGCGAGGGCAAACTGCAAGTCGAGCTCGCCCAGCTTCGCTACCGTCAGTCCAATCTGATCGGCATCGGCGCCGATCTTTCGCGCTTGGGCGGCGGCATCGGCACGAGAGGACCCGGCGAGACGAAGCTCGAGGTCGACCGGCGCCGCATCGGCCAGCGCATCTCGACGTTGGCCGAGGGCCTTCGCGGGATCGCTCGTCAGCGCACGCTGCGGCGCAGCAGAACCCATCGCGAACCGCTAGTCGCCCTGGTCGGGTACACGAACGTCGGCAAGTCGTCGCTGCTCAACGCGCTGACGCACGGCGACGCGCTTGTTGCCGATCAGCCGTTCGCGACGCTGGATCCGACGATTCGCCGCGCCTTTCTCGCAACTCACGAGTACGTGCGGCTGGCCGACACCGTAGGCTTCATCACGAACTTGCCGAAGGACCTCGTGGCCGCCTTTCGTGCAACGCTCGAGGAGCTGCGAGAGGCCGATCTGCTCCTGCACGTGCTCGATGCGAGCAACCCGCAATGGGAGCGGCAACGCGCCGCAGTCGACGCGATCCTGAGCGAACTCGAGCTCGACGGGGCGCCGCATCTGGCGATCTTCAATAAATCGGACCGCATCGTGCCCGAGGCTGCGGAGCAGGACGCGATCTATGTTAGCGCACGCACGAAGGTGGGGCTGCCGGCGCTGCGAGACGCGATCCGAGCCATGCTCGCGACGATCAAAGATGCTGCGAGGGCGTGATCTTCGATCGATCGCCGATCCAAGCGATCGGCGGAATCATGAAGAAACGTGCCAGTTCGTTGAGCTGTGAGGAGTACGCCGAACGGAGCTCGCCGAAGCGAAGCCACGCTTCGTCGCGATCGGCCATCGTATAGCCTGCGGCAACGAGGCGATCGCATGCCTGATCGAATTCGCTGCGTTCGATGCCGACGCTTTGGTCGAAGCCTCCGATTCGAAAGTAATGCGCGAGATCGCGAGTCGCGTGCCGTCCGACGTTGTAAAAGATGCGCGCTTGGCCATCCTTTTCGCCCTCGACGGTCGTCATCAGCAATGTCGCCGAGTCGAGCAGCGTGCCGAGCGTGCCGACCCACGACTGGTCGTCGTGGCTCGAGCGGAAAAACGCCAGCACGGGATAGGCGAGATGGCTCTCCATCACTTGTGCCGACCAGCGCTGCGCGTCGATCATCAACCCGGGCAGATCTTCCCGGGTGAGCGAGTACCCCGCAATGGCCAGCAGGTTTACGCCGCTTGGCGGCGCGCCCGCACGTGCGCCGACTGTGACGACGAAGGTCTCGCGCTGCTGGAACGAGCCGAAAATCGCAAACAAGTACGCCGTGTTGATCGAGAGCAGCGAAAGCCCGGCGAGCCCCGCCAGCACGGAGACGAGCCGCGTTGCCCCCGCCCGCGCGACGATGTCGCCGAAGCCGATCGTCATGACCGACGTTCCCGAGAAGTAGAGCGCGGTTGCGAGAGACGCCTTCGAGGGGCTCAGGCCGGCGCGCAACCCCCAAAACATCAGCCCGAACCCGACGATGAGCAGTGCCACCCACAGTCCCATGAGCCCGAGCAGCATGAAGGGCGCGAAGAGCGCCAAGAGATCTTCGCGGCGATCGCCGTCGTTCGGATAAAGCTGCCACGAAAACGCGGGCCACACGCGCCAGGCGCTGCGCCAAACGTAGAAACTAATCCGCAAGCGACGTCCCGTGGCCCGCGGAACGACGACGGACTGAAAGATATCGTTGAGGGTCAGCACGATCAGGACGATGCCGGCCGCGACGCTGAGAACGTTGATCGCCATTGACGGGCGAGCTTCGGCGCGGGCAGGCGGCAAGCCGCTCCGGGTCGCACGGCGAACACCGCTCGGAGAATGGCCGTCATTTTCGTTACCGGCCCCGTAAGTTCGGGGAAAAGCGCGTTTGCGGTACGCCTCGCCTTGGACAGCGGCTGCGACGTAACGTATGTCGCCACCGCCGCGGGTGCGCCGGAAGATATCGAGTGGCGCGCCCGCCTCATGCGACACGTCCGCGACCGGCCGGCGTCGTGGCGGACGCTCGAGACCGCCCCGCTGAGCCCCGACGCGCAGCTCGCGCTCTTCCGAGACGCGCCGGCGACGGCATGCCTGCTCGTCGACTCGCTCGGCACGTGGTTGGAGGCGCGCGTCGCAGCGCGCGTCGATCTGCTCGAGATCGACTACAACGTCTTTGCCACGACCCTCGACGAGGAAGCGGCCGCGTTCGTGGACGCGATGCTCTCGTCTCGCGCCTCGATCATCGCGGTCAGCGAACAGATCGGCTGGGACGTCGTACCGGTCGTCGCGACCGGGCGATTATCGCGCGATGCGATGGGACGAATGGTGCAGCGACTGGCGAGGCGCGCTGCCCACGTTTATCTGGTGGTGGCAGGCTGCGCCGTCGACCTGCGCGCGATCGGCAAGCCGATCGACTGCGAACCCCTCTAAGGTTCGCTCGAGGCGCTCGCGGTTGGGGCCGGCGATGCCGGCGCGCCTGACGCCCGCGCCGCCGAGGCCGGCGCGGCACTCGCGCCCGGCAGCATCGTTGCCGAGGGCTTCGCGGCAGCCGAGGGGGTCGCGGTCGGGGCCGGCGTCGGAATCGGCGGCGGCTGGAGGGTCGGTTGGCCGACCGGCGCCGTCAATGCAACCAGGCGGATGTATCCAATCGAGACGGTCGCGTTTTTCGGGATCGTCGTGTCTGCCGTCGCGGTGGTGAAGCCGGGGGCTCGGGCGGTGACGGTTTGGTCGCCGGCAACCGCGCGGAGGTCGAACGCGCCCGTCGCATCGGCTCGGGCAGTATAGATCGAGCCGACCGAGACGAGTGCGTTTCCGATCGGCCGGTTCGTCATTGCGTCGAGCACGCGCCCGGTAACGCGTCCGTAATCTTGAACGCCTACGACATTTGGCGGCGGCGAGCATCCATCTCCGAGCGAGAAGAGGACGAGCAATCCGAGGATGGCGTACCGCATAAGCAAGTGTACGTTTAGGAGCGCACAGTGTCCCCCCCAGGACAGGTATGGCCCGCGATTTGCACAAAGCTTTGAGCGAGATGAATCCCTACGGTCCGGTTGCAATCTACCTCTGCGTCGCGGTGGCGGCCGCTCTATTTTTTAGCGTCTTGCCCGGCCTGCTCGGGCGCGCCAAGCCGAATCCTCACAAGCGCGAAGCGTACGAATGCGGCGTCGAGCCGACCTCGCCGGTCGCCGGGCGCTTCCCGGTGCGGTTTTACTTGATCGCGATGCTGTTCGTAATCTTCGACGTCGAGGCGGCTTCGTTCTATCCTTGGGCCGTGCAGATGCACGCGCTGCGCGTCTTCGGATTGCTCGAGATGATCGTCTTTATCGTGGTCCTCGCGATCGGCTACGCCTACGTCTGGAAGAAAGGCGGCTTCGTGTGGCGGTAAGCCCCGGTCACTTTATGCTCGCGCGTCTCGACGACGTCGCGCGCTGGGCGCAGAGCTCGTCGGTCTGGCCGCTGACGATGGGTTTGGCTTGCTGCGCGATCGAGATGATGACGGTGACCTCTTCGGAGTACGATATCGCGCGACTGGGCTCGGAGGTTTTCCGCAGTTCGCCGCGCCAGGCAGATCTGATGATCGTCTCGGGACGCGTCGCGCAGAAGATGGGTCCCGTCGTGAAACGCCTCTACGATCAGATGGCCGATCCGAAGTGGGTGATCTCGATGGGCGCCTGCGCGAGCTCTGGCGGCATCTTCGATAACTACGCAGTCATTCAAGGCGTCGACACGATCATTCCGGTAGACGTCTACGTCCCCGGCTGCCCGCCGACTCCCGACGGGCTGCTGTACGCCGTCAACCTGATTCAACAGCAGATCCGTGAGGGCGGCCGTGGCGGCATTCTGGCGCGAGCCTAACGACTAAGACTCGGAGAACCAACGATGCCTAGCACGCAAACCCCGCCGATCGCGGGTGCCGCGATCGACCCGCCGAGTCTGCGCCCGCCGATCGACGATGCCGTCATCGAGCGCCTTGCGCCTTCCGAGCTAGCGGCGCGCTTGGCAGCGCTCAAAGCAGAAGGCTTCGCGATGCTGCTCGATCTCGGTGCGGTGGATTATCTCGGGCGCAGCCCGCGCTTCGACGTCGTCTATCACCTTCTGCAGCTTGCGCCGAAACCGGCGAGCGTCGCGGAGGTCGGTACGCCCAAACGCGTGCGTATTCTCTGCGGCGTTGACGAAGGGCAGACGCTCCCGACAGCCAGCGGGCTGTGGAAGTCTGCCGATTGGGCCGAGCGGGAAGTCTACGATCTCTTCGGCATCGTCTTCGATGGCCACCCGGATCTGCGCCGGATTCAAATGCCGATCGACTGGGAGGGTTACCCGCTGCGCAAGGATTACCCGATGCGGGGCCCGGCACGCGAACGCGCTCCCCGTCCGGCTTTCGCAAACAAGACGAACGTCGTAGCGGGCACCCCGCCTTCAGGGCGTACGCTCGAAGCGTTGCAAGAACAAGTAAAGCGAGCCCGCGCGAGCAACGCCGCCGATTCGCAAGGCGAAGCCACGTGAGCACGCCCGTCATGCCCGTGCCCGACATCGTGAGCAAAAGCGGCAACACGATGGTGCTATCCATGGGCCCGCAGCACCCGTCGACTCACGGCGTCCTGCAGATCGTGCTGGAGATCGATAGCGAGAACGTCGTGAAGGCCGATCCCGAGATCGGTTACCTTCATACCGGGATCGAGAAGAGTGCCGAAGGCCTCTTCTGGACGCAGGCGCAGACGGTCATCGAACGGATGGACTATCTCGCGCCGTCTTCGAACGCGCTCTGCTACGCACTTGCTGTCGAAAAGCTGCTCGGGCTCACCGACGGCATCCCGCCGCGCGCCCAGGTCGTCCGCGTGCTCCAGGCCGAGTTGACGCGGATCGCCTCGCACTGCGTTTGGCTGGGGACGCACGGAATCGACCTCGGTGCAATCTCGGTCTTCTTTTACTGCTTCGACTTGCGCGAGAACATCCTGGATCTCCAGGAAGCCGTCGGCGGCGCACGGATGCACCCGAACTACATCCGCGTCGGCGGCCTCAACGGCGATCTGCCCGACGGTTATTTCGCCAGGCTCGACGCTCTTATCGAAAAGTTTCCCGGGCGGATGCGCGAGCTTCGCGGTCTGCTGCAGGCCAATCCGATCTTCCAAGACCGGACGATCGACGTCGGCATGCTCACGCCCGAGGAGGCGGTGCAGTGGAACGTCACCGGCCCGAGCCTTCGAGCCAGTGGGATCGCCTACGACATCCGTAAGGCGTTTCCATATACTGGCTACGATACGTACGACTTCGACATCCCCACCCGCAGCGAAGGCGACGCCTACGCGCGCTTCCTGGTGCGCCTCGACGAGATGGACCAGTCGATCCGCATCATCGAGCAGGCTCGCAAGCGCCTGGAGACTCCGGGACCTGTGATGATCGACGATCCCAAGGTTGCGCTGCCGCCGAAAGAGACGATTGCACTCTCCATGGAGGCGCTGATTCACCACTTCAAGCTGATCAGCGAGGGCTTTCGGGTTCCGCCCGGCGACGTTTATCACGCCGTCGAGTCGCCCCGCGGAGAGCTCGGCTACTATATCGTCAGCAACGGCGAGAATCGCCCCTACCGCATCCGCACGAGACCCCCGAGCCTGTACAATCTGCAAGCGCTCAAAGGAATCGCGCCCGGCAACCTGATCGCCGACCTCGTCGTCATGATCGGCTCGCTCGACCCGGTGTTTGGCGAGGTCGACCGATGAGTTTTGAGCGCTCGGTTGCGGGATGGGGTGATGCGGGGACGCTCGCTTTTTCACATCCTGTGAAAAAGCTGCTCGCCTCGTCGTCGCTCCCGGCATCCGGCCTCCGCTCCTCCCTTCACACGCCCCGCATCACCCCATCCCGTAACCTCGCTAACCACTCATCAATAAACTTAAAAATTAATTGGCAACCGTTTTTCCGAGTGAGAGTAACGGCGCAAAGTTTCCGAGGGGGCTTCGGCAGAAGATGACCGACCGCGAGAAGAACTTTGCGGCGTTGCAAGAGCGGCTGCGTTCCGAGTGCGACGACATCATCGCGCGGTACGAGCGCAAGCGCTCGGCGCTGCTGCCGATCACGCACCTCTTCCAGCAGTACGAGGGATACGTCAGCGCCGAGGCAATGCGCGCGACGGCCGAGATGCTCGACGTTACGCTGGCCGAGGTCGAAGGAACCGTCTCCTTTTACACGCTGTTCTACCGGCGTCCGGTTGGGCGATACATGCTGCAGATTTGCCGCGGTCTTGCCTGCTCGATCGGCGATGCCGAGAACATGATGGCCTATTTTCGCGAGAGACTCGGCGTCGGGCATCTGCAGACGACGCCGGATGGCGTCTTCTCCTATGAAGAGGTCGAGTGTCTGGCCGCGTGCGACCGGGCGAGCTGCATGCAGGTGAATCTCGAGTTTGTCTACGACCTGACGCCGCAGCGAATCGACGAGATGCTCGAGGCGATGCGAGCCGGCACGTATGCGATCGCGCCGATGGCGCGAACCGATGCGCCGGGCTCGACGTGGGAGATTTCCCAAGACGATCAGATTTCGCGCGGTAAGAAGTCGCCAGGCGCGGTTGGCGTCGAGCGGCCGAACAATGCGGGCGGAGTCGGCGATCAGAGCGGCATCATCATGCTCGATCACATCATCAACCGCAACGTCGAATTTTTCACGAAGACGACCGAACGCGCGATCGTAGACTCACGCGCCGTCGTCGAGGTGAGCCAGGAGCAGAGCGGTCGTGCCGGTCACTAAGGTTCTCACTGCCGGGATCGGCGAAGCCGATTTGCGCAGCATCGACGTCTATCGTCAGCGCGGCGGATACAAGCAGTGGGAGCGCGCCGTTACGCAGCTCCAGCCATCCGACATCCTCGATCTTGCCGAGAAGTCGGGCTTGCGCGGCCGCGGCGGTGCGGGTTTCCCGACCGGCAGAAAGTGGTCGTTTCTGCCTAAGGATAAGGCGCTGCGCTATCTCGTCTGCAACTGTGACGAAGCCGAACCGGGCACGTTCAAAGATCACATGCTGCTCGAAGAGACCCCGCACCAGGTGATCGAAGGTATGCTGATCGGCGCGTATGCGATCGCCTCGCATCACGCCTTCATTTATATTCGCGGCGAGTTCAAGCGCGGCTACGAGATCTTCTGTGCGGCGCTCGAGGAGGCTAAGCGTGCCGGTTACGTCGGCAAGAACATCTTCGGCAGCGGCTTCGACCTGGAGCTAACCGTTCATCGCGGCGCCGGCGCTTATATTTGCGGCGAAGAGACGGCGCTGCTCAACTCGCTTGAAGGCAAGCGCGGCGAGCCGCGTTTGAAGCCGCCGTTTCCCGCGGTCGAAGGGCTCTACGGCGCACCGACGGTCGTCAATAACGTCGAAACGCTGGCGTATCTCGTTCCGATTCTCGAGCGAGGCCCGGAGTGGTTTGCCGCCGTCGGGACCGAGCGAAGCAAGGGATATAAGATCGTTTCGGTCTCCGGACACGTTACGCGCCCCGGCAACTACGAGATTGCGCTCGGTACGACGCTGCGCGAACTCATCGAGATCGCCGGCGGCCTTCGCCCCGGCCGAACGCTGGCGGCAATTCAGCCCGGCGGCGGATCCTCGGCTTGCGTGTTCGAGGAGCACCTCGACTGGACGTACGATTACGAGAGTCTGGCGAAAGCCGGTTCGATGCTGGGCTCTGGTGCAGTCGTCGTTTTCGACGATACCACCGACTTCGTGAAGGCAGCGCACAACCTCGTGCGATTCTTCAATCACGAATCGTGCGGCCAGTGCACGCCATGCCGCGAGGGCGGAAGCTGGATGGAACGCGTCCTGTACCGCCTGGTGCACGGCCAAGGCGTTCCCGGCGACTACGACATGCTGCTGCGCGTCTCGCGCTCGATAACCGGCCTGAATCTCTGTCCGCTCGGGGATTCGATCGAACCATTTCTCAAATCGGTCATGATGCGCTTTCCGGATCAGTTCAAGTCGCGGATTCCGGCGATGGCGGCGCAGCCGGCATGAGCACGTCCGTCGAGCCGAACGTGCAGATGGTAACGCTGACGATCGACGGCGTGCCGGTTACGGTTCCGAAAGGAACCCTGCTGGTCGAGGCCGCTAAGCAGATCAAGCAAGAAATTCCAATCTATTGCTATCACACGAAGCTCGGGCCGGCCGGACTCTGCCGCATCTGCATGGTCGAGATCGAAGGAATACCCAAGCTGCAGATCGCCTGCAATACGGTCGTCGCCGACGGGATGGCCGTGCGCACGCAAGGCGAGAAGGTGGAGGCCGCGCGCGCGAGCGTGCTCGAGCTGTTTTTAGTCAATCACCCTTTGGATTGCCCGATCTGCGACAAGGGCGGCGAGTGCGATCTGCAGGATTACGCGATGGCCTACGCGCGCGGCACCTCCGACGTCGCCGATCCGAAGCTCTCCAAGCCGAAGGCCGTCGATCTCGGTCCGACGATCGTACTCGACGAGGAGCGCTGCATCGTCTGCCAGCGCTGCGTGCGCTACGACGACATCATCGCCAACGAGCGGCAGTTGATCGTCAAAGACCGCGGCGCGCACGATATCATCGCGACCGCGACCGGACAGCCGTATCGCCACCTCTTTACCGGAAACGTCACCGAACTCTGTCCGGTCGGCGCGCTGACCTCAAAAACGTACCGGTTCAAGTCGCGGCCGTGGGATCTCGAGCGGACGCAGACCACCTGTACGCAGTGCTCGGTCGGTTGTCAGCAGTTTGCCGACGTACGCTACGGCCAGCTTCGTAGAACGATGCTCGTCGAAGAAGATCCGATCTCCGACGGCTGGCTGTGCGATCGCGGGCGCTACAACATCGGCTTTTACGAGTCGCCCGACCGGCTTAAACAGCCGCTCTACCGCAAGGACGGCGGCTGGACGCAGATCGGCTGGGACGATGCGTTCATCCTCTGGGCGAAAGCGATTCGCGCGGCGATCGCCGCGCACGGTGCGGAGAGCGTCGGCGTGATCGGCGGAGGGAGGCTGACCAACGAAGAGGCCTACCTGATCGCGCACGTTTTCGGTTCGCTGCGCATAAAGAATCTCGACTGGCGCTCGGGCACCCAGCGTCAGGCGACGCCGGGATCTAATGCGGGAACGCTCGATGCGATCGATCGTGCGGAAGCGGTCGTCGTTGCAGGAGCGGTGCTGGTGGAGCGCGCTCCCGTTCTTTGGCTGCGCATCCAAAAAGCCGTCCGTCACGGCGCGCAACTGATCTCGCAGCAGGAGGCCGGCGAGGCTCGGGCCGCGGCCGGAGATGCCAAGCGTGTCGCGCTGGTGTGGGACGGCATCGATTTAGCGATCGGCAAGAGCTACGCGCAAGCTTTCGCCGATGCGCCGGAGTTAGCGACCTACATCGCCAGCGATCAGGCCAACGCGCGGGGGGCCGAGGCGATGGGGCTGCTTCCAAGCGCTGACGGCCTCGATACGTTTGCGATGCTCGACCGGGCGCGAAGCGGGCAGCTCGCCGTGCTCTCGATATTCGCCGCAAATCCGGCGCGCAACGCGCCCGATGCGGCCGCCGTGCGCGCGGCGCTCGAAGCGGTGCCGTTCCTCGTGGTGAGCGAGCTCTTCATGACGGAAACGGCGGAACGCGCGAAACTCGTCCTTCCTGCGGCGGGAGCCCTCGAAAAGAGCGGAACCACGCTGAGCGTCGGCGGCGATCTCTTGCCGCTCAACGCCGCGCTCGCCGCTGCGGACTTCGTTCGCAACGATCTCGAGATCGTCGCCGGCCTCGCCGAGCAGCTCGAGGTTTCACTTCCATCGGCTCTGGAGGTCGAAGGCGCGGTCGTCGCTGCCGTGGCGAAGGAACGCAACGACGTGACGTTCGGCGATGCCCGCTACGACACTCCGGCGCGCCCATCTGGGGCCGCTGCCGAGCAAGGCATTCTCTCGGGCGGCGGGACGTGGCAGCACGATCCCTGGATCGCCGGACTGAGGGTTTCGTAATGCCTTGGTGGCTTGAAGTGCTCATCAAGTCGGCTATTTTGCTCTTCGTCGTCGTGACGTCGTTTGCGTACGCGATGCTCGTCGAGCGAAAGGTCTTGGGTTGGATGCAGCTGCGCCCCGGCCCGAATCGCGTCGGTCCGTGGGGGTTGCTGCAGCCCGCCGCCGACGCGGCCAAGCTGATCCTCAAAGAAGACCTGACGCCGGAGACCGCCGATCCGCTGCTCTACCGTCTCGCGCCGTTCATCTCGCTGCTCACCGCCTTTTCCGTCTATGCGGTCATTCCGTTCGGGGCGTCGGCATCGGGCGAAACGTGGGCGATCGGGAACGTCAACGCCGGGATTCTGCTGATTTTGGCGATCGCTTCGCTAGGTGTATACGGGATCTGCTTGGGCGGATGGGCGAGCGGTTCGAAGTACCCGCTGCTGGGCAGCGTTCGCTCGACGGCGCAGATGATAAGCTACGAGCTGGCGATGTCGCTCTCGTTCATCGGCGTCCTGCTGCTCGCCGGAACGACCTCGCTCGACGGCATCGTCAACGCGCAAGCCCGCTGGTGGTTCGTTCTGCCGCAGTTCCTGGGCTTCGTCATCTACACGATCACGGCGGTTGCGGAGACCAATCGCGCACCCTTCGATCTCGTCGAAGCCGAGACCGAGCTCGTCGCCGGCTTCCACACCGAGTACTCCGGGCTGCGCTTCGGACTGTTCTTCATCGCCGAGTACGTCAACATGCTGACGGTGTCGTGCATTGCAACCCTGCTTTTCTTTGGCGGGTGGAACGCGCCGTTCGGCCTTACCATCGTTCCGGGCGTCGCCTGGTTCGTCATCAAGGTTGCGTGTTTTATGTTCTTCTATATGTGGCTGCGGGCGACGTTGCCGCGCCTGCGCTACGACCGGCTCATGGCCTTCGGCTGGAAGGTATTGCTCCCCGTCGCGACGCTCAATCTCGTCGTGACGGCTATCGTCGTGGCGTACGCGGGCTAATGGCGACCGCCGGTTCGAAGAAGCACCTCTACAACATCGGCGCGATCCTGCGGGGCCTCTCGATCACCTTCGGTTTTATGTTTCGCAAGCGGCCGACGATTCCGTACCCGTCCCGCAAGAAGCAGCACGCGCCGCGCTTTCACGGCCTGCACGAACTGCGCCGATATGACGACGGCAAAGAGCGCTGCATCGGCTGCGAGCTCTGCTCGAGCGTCTGCCCGGCGAACGCGATTACGGTGATCGGCGCTGAGAACGCTCCGGGCGCGCGCAGTTCGCCGGGGGAACGCTACGCGGCGCGCTACGAAATCGACGAGCTGCGCTGCATCTTCTGCGGGATGTGCGAAGAGGCGTGTCCGACCGATGCGATCGTGCTCACGCCGCGCTTCGAAATGGCCGATTACCGCCGCGGCTCGTTTATCTACGCCAAAGACCGGCTCTTGGTGCCGCCCGATGCAGGTGCCGGCACCGCACCCGACGACCGCCCGGGGGGAATTCCCGGCGATCTCGGGCGCGTGGGCGAGATTAAGTCGACGACCGACGTTGCGACGGGCTACGACGCGACGTGGCGGGGAACGATCTTGAAGACGCAGCACCAGGGGCTGGCGATCATCAAGGAGCCCGAGGCCGGGCAATGATTGCATTTTGGGTGCTCGGAACGATACTGATCGCCAGTGCCGTGTGGACGATTACGGCCCGCAAGCCCGTCCATAGCGTCGTTGGGCTGCTGCTCAACTTCGCGACGCTGGCGGTGCTCTACGTAACGCTCTCCGCCGAGTTTCTCGCGGTCATCCAAATCATCGTCTACTCCGGGGCGATCCTGATACTCTTCGTCTTCGTGATCGCGCTTTTGAGCAGCGGGGTCGCGCCCTTTGCGATGGGGCCCGACCGCTTGCCGAAGATCTGGATTCCGGGTGCGATCTTTACGCTCTGCGCTCTGGGCTTTCTGGTCTACGCCGTCTCGAACGTTCACTCTAGCGCGGCGCCGGCCGTCGGTCCGGTCGGCGCGGCCAATGTTTTCGGAAGCGTCGGAGATTTCGGCAAGGCGCTCTTTACCATTCAACTGCTGCCCTTCGAGGTCACGGCGCTGGTTCTGATGGTGGCCGTCATCGGCGTCATCACCCTGGGCGGCGAACAGATGAGCGATGCCGAGGGGCACCGCGGCCAGGTAAGGAGCGATCGCCAGATGCGCGAGGCGATCCTGCGCGAGGGCAAAGGCTGATGAGCGTTCCCATCGGCGACTACGTCGCACTCGCCTCGGTCATGTTTTTCATCGGCGTGATCGGCGTGATCGTCCGCCGCAATCCGCTCGTCATGCTGATGGCCGTCGAGCTGATGTTCAACGCCGCCAACCTGCTGCTGGTCGCATTCGCCCGGCTCTGGGTTGCTAACGCGGGGCATATTTTTGCCTTCATCGTCATCACCGTTGCGGCCGCGGAGGCCGCCATCGGGCTGGCGATCATCGTCACGACGTTCCGCCCCGAAAAATACGTCGACGTCGACGACGTGAGGACGCTCCATGGCTGACGGCTTGCCTCGTAAGATCGGTACGCCGCGGTGATGGACCACGTGCTGGGAGCCGGCGGTTCGTATCCAATGCTGGTTGCGTTGTGGCTGCTGCCGCTTGCGGGAGCGATCTTATGTTGGGCATTCGGGCCGCAGCTGCGCACGGCCGCGGGGTGGCTCGTCTGCGCGCTCGTCGGGGCATCGTTTGTCCTGGCCGTGCTCTCCTGGCACGACGGAACGCAGGCGGCAGCCGGAGCGCTCGGCGCGCATCAGCCGTTGTTTTCGTGGATGCCGGGCTTCGATTTCGGGCTCTTGCTCGATCCGCTCTCCCTTCTGTGGACGTTCATCATCAGCGGTGTGGGGTTCTTGATCGTCGTCTACTCGGTCGGTTACATGGAGGGCGACCGCGCCTTCGCGCGTTTCTTCGCCTATATGAGTTTCTTCATCTTTGCGATGCTGACGCTCGTACTCTCCGATAATTTCGTCGGCCTGCTCGTTGGATGGGGGCTGGTCGGCTTGGCCTCGTATTTCCTCATCGGTTTCTGGTTCGAGCGTCCGACGGCCGTCGCCGCAGCGCGCAAGGCCTTCGTTATCAATGTCGTCGGCGACGTCGGCATGATGTTCGCGATCTTTTTGATCGTCGCCAACGTCCACTCGATCGGCTTCGGCGACACTTTTGCCGCCGCCGGAACGCTGGGCTCCGGGCTGCTCTTTGCGATCTGCCTGGCGCTCTTCATCGCGGCCGCGGCGAAATCGGCGCAGGTTCCGCTGCACACCTGGCTTCCCGATGCGATGGAGGGTCCGACTCCCGTCTCCGCCCTAATTCACGCCGCGACGATGGTGACCGCCGGCGTCTATCTCGTCGCGCGCTGCGCGCCGTTGTGGAACGCGAGCCACGACGCGCAGCTGCTGGTCGGCACGATCGGCGGCCTTACGGCGCTGCTCGGCGCGATCCTCGGCATGGCGCAGTGGGACATCAAGCGCATTTTGGCCTATTCGACGATGTCGCAGATCGGCTATATGATCATGGGCGTCGGCGTGGGTGCGTACGAAGGCGGCGTCGCCCACTTCTTCACGCACGCTTTCTTCAAAGCGCAGCTCTTCTTGGGATCCGGCCTCGTGATTCATGCGCTCGCGAACGAGCAGGACGTGCGCCGCATGGGCGGCCTGTGGAAGAAGATGCCGTTCGCGTTCTGGGTGATGCTGGCAGGCGTGCTCACGATCTCGGGCATCCCGCCGTTCAGCGGCTTCTTTTCGAAGGATGAGATCATTTACGGAACGCTGGCGCACGGGCATCCCTGGCTCTATGCCGTCGGCATCGTAACGGCCGGCATCACCGCCTACTACATGTTCCGGCTGCTCTTTATCGCGTTTCTCGGAGAGTATCGCGGCGACGCGCACATTCACACCGGCGGAACGGCTGCAACGATCATGAACGTCCCGGTCGCGATCCTCGTGGCGCCGACGGTCGCCATCGGCGGAGCGTTGATGTTCGGCGGCGAGGCGTCGCCCTGGGCGCATTACTTTGCGCCGCTCTTCGGAGCGGCGGCGATGCCGTCGACGCCGGTCGCGCCGCCGGCAATCTCCGAGGGGCTGACTTCGCTGCTCGTTTTGGTCGCCGTTGCGATCGGCGTGGTCATTGCCTGGATGCGCTACGCAACCGCCGCCGCCCAGCGGGAGGCGCCCTCCCGATTGGCGGTCGAGAGCGAACGGATGCCGGCCCTGCTGACGAACCTTTTCTATTTTGATGCGGTAATCGATCTGATCTTCGTGCGGCCGGCCCAGGCCGCCGGCCGATTCTTCGGTCAAGTGCTCGACCCGCACGTACTCGACGGCGCGGTCCGCGACATCGTCGCCGGCACGCGCTGGTTCGGAACGCTCGTGCGATCGTTCCAAACCGGTCTGCTGCGCGCGTACGCTTTGATCTTGGTCTTTGGCGCTGCGTGCTTCATCGCGTACTATGCGTTCGCGGCGGGCGTCCACTGATGGGGCTCGTGCTCGTAACCATCCTGCTGCCGATCGCCGCCGCCGCGCTGCTCCTGCTGCTGCCCCGCGACGATACGCGGCTTTCACGCACTGTCGGAACGCTGGTCGCCGTGGTCACCTTCGCTACGGTTATCGCCGCCGGCACCGGCGAATGGAGCGCGCACTGGCTCTCGCGGCCGTTTAACGCCGCCTTCCATTTCGGCGCTACACCGATTTCATTTTGGATCGCGCTGCTCTTGACGATCTGCACCGCCTCGGCGATCGCCTCGTGCCGCATCGATCGCACGCGTGATTTTGTCGCGCTGCTCCTCGCGCTCGAAGGGACGATGCTCGGGCTCTTTCTGGCGCGCGACTTACTCGTTTTTGCGTTTTTCTGGGATCTGATGCTCGTGCCGGTCTTCTTTGGACTGCTCGGCTGGGGCGGCCATCCCGCAACGGCATGGCGGTATTTCATCTACAACTTTGCCGGAGGCCTGACGCTGCTGCTCGCGACGGCAGCCTTCGGGGTCATTGTGGGAACGACCGACGTCATCGGCCGCGCCGGCGCTCCGCTCGTCGGAGGATGGGCACCCTGGATCTACGCAGGCTTCGCGTTTGCGTTCTTGGTGAAGACGCCGGTTTGGCCGCTGCACACGTGGATGCCGCCGACGTATAGCTCGCTGCCCTCGCCGATGGTTGCCGTCGTTTCCGCCGTGCAGTCCAAAGCCGGGCTCTACGGGTTCCTCGCGATCGCGACCGTGATGCTGCCGGCGTACGTGCGTGAATACGCGACGCCGCTGATCGTCTTGGGCGCCATTTCGCTAATCTATGGGGCGGTGATCGCGCTGGTTCAAAACGACGTGAAGCGGATCGTCGCCTATTCGTCGCTCTCGCATCTCGGACTCATCATCATCGCCGTCGCGTCGCAGCAGCAGCTGGCGCTCGACGGAGCGCTGGTCTACATCGTGGCGCACGGGCTCTTCTCGGCAGCGCTCTTCTTGGTGCTCGGCTACGTCGAAGAGCGCGAGGGGACGCGTGCGTTGCCGCGCTTGGGCGGACTGGGCTGGACGAATCCGCGCCTCTCGGGAGCGTTGTGTATCGCGGCGCTCGCCGCACTTGGTTTACCCGGTTTGGCGGGATTTGCCGGCGAGCTGATCATCCTGATCGGCCTCTACCAGGCCGGGTATGTTTGGCCCGCGATCGTCGCGCTGGTCGCGATCGTGCTCGCATCCGCCTATCTGCTGCGTCTCTATCAGGACGTGATGAATGGCCCAGAACGCGCCGACCTACCCGTTCGCCCCGATCTCACGCTGCTCGAAGGGCTCGCGATTGCTCCGCTGCTGGCAGCGCTCGTGCTCGTCGGCGTCTATCCCACGCCGCTGCTGACGCATGAAAACGTCGTGGCCGCGCAGAGGATCGCGCCGCCGTGACGATACCGTTCACCAACGCCGACTGGGCGGCGATTCTGCCGATCGGGATCGTCGCGGTGACGGCGCTCGCCGTGCTGCTTGCCGACCTCGTCTCCGGCCGCAACCAGTCGCGCTACGTTTCGGTCGTAATCGCGCTGGCCGGCGCGATCGCGGCCGGCATCGTTGCCGGCGGCCAGTTCGGGCACGACTACAACGCCTTCTTCGGCGGATTCATAACCGGCGGCTTCGCTACTGTCTTCGAAGAGATCGTGCTCATTGGAACCGCGGGAGCGGTGCTGCTCTACGGTGCGCTCGGTCCGGCGCAGCGAACGGCCGGCACCACGGCGATCATGCTCTGGAGTGCGTGCGGCGCGATGTTGATGGCCGGCGCGGCGAATCTGATCACAATCTTTCTCGGGCTGGAGCTGCTGTCGCTCGGCCTGTACGCGCTCTGTGCGGCAGTCGATCGAAAGCCGGCGCGCGAGTCCGCGCTCAAATACTTGATACTCAGCTCGACTGCCACCGCTTTTCTGCTCTTCGGTTCGGCGTTGCTCTTCGGGGCTACCGGCAGCGTCATGCTCGCCGATTTCGTAAATCCGGCGCTCGCGTCGAACCCGCTCTTTGCGGTGGGCGGCGGAATGTTTTTGATCGGGCTTGCCTTTAAGCTGAGCCTGGTCCCATTCCATACGTGGACGCCCGACGTTTTCGAAGGAGCGCCGCTGCCGGTGACCGCCTTCATGAGCGTGGTCACCAAAGCCGGCGCCTTAGCGGTGTTTGCGAGGTTCATCTATGCCGCGCTGCCGGCGGGTGTTGGTTCGAAGCTCTTGCTGCCGGTTTGGATTGCGGCCGGCATCTCGATGATTGTCGGTAACGCCGGTATGCTCGCGCAGACGGATCTCAAGCGGCTGCTCGGATATTCGGGAATCGCGCAGATCGGTTACATTCTCGTCGCGATGGCGGGAAGTACGCCGCTGGGCCTGCGATACGCGATCTACTATTTGACGGCATACGCGTTCATGAACCTCGGCGCGTTTGCCGTTGCTGCCGCGATTTCGGGTCCCGGCGAAGAAGGCGCCAAGTTGGAGAGCTATCGCGGCCTCGGGCGCCGGCGCCCGTGGCTCGCCGCTGCAATGACGATCTTTCTCTTGGCACTCTCGGGATTGCCGCCGACGGCGGGCTTCCTCGGAAAGATTCTGATCCTCGCCGCGGGCGTCGCGAACGGCTATATCTGGCTCGCCGCAGCGCTGATCGTCGGAACGGCGATCTCGCTCTACGCCTACGCGAAGGTCGTGCTGGCGATGTATGCGCCGCACGAGCACGCGCCTGCAGCGATGAGGCCGGTCGTCCCGCTTGCCTGGATCAGCGCCGGACTCTGTGCCGCCTTGGTCGTGATTATGGCCTTCTACCCGCTCGTTCCGAGCAACGTGCTGCCGCTCGTTCGCTAGCCCCTCGCCGGGCAGCCGTGCCCGAGTCACGGCAGTCGCCGGCCAAGCGCTATAGTAGTCGGTGAGGTGCTTGCAATGACACGACCCTATCTATCGGCACTCGTTCTTACCGCACTGGTCGCTGGGCTCGGAGCTCCGATGGCTCCGGCCGGAGCGCAGACGGTGATCCTGCCCACCGACGCCTACAAGGCGGCGGACCAAGAGGCCGCGATTCTCTATGCTCGTCAGTTGATCGCTTCGGGCCAACTGGACGCCGCAGTTAAGCAGCTCGAGGACTTCGTCGCGACGCATCCCAGCGGGGTAGAGGCGGCTCGCTTCTTGGGCGACCTCTACTACCGTCAAGGGAATTTCGCTAAGGCCGAAGCGGTTTATCGCCAGCTGCTGGCGCGCGATTCGCACGATAAAGAGACGCACAATCGCTTGGGCGTCGTGCTGGCGACCGAAAACCACATTGACGCCGCCATCGCGCAATTTCAGAGCGCGTTGCCGGGAACCGACTCGATCCGAGATCTCGTCATGCTGCATCTGCGCAAGGGAGATCTGCCGGCCTACCGGGCCGACGTCGAGCGCGCCGCGCGGCAGAATCCCAGCGACGGCGATCTTCAAGAAGAGTACGGCGAGGTATTGCAGGCGATCCATCGTCCGACCGAAGCAATCGTCTACTTCCAGCGCTCGCTCGACGACGATCCGACGTCGATTGCCGCGCTCAACGGGCTGGGCATGGCGTATCTCGACGTGCACGACAACACTTCGGCATCGCGCTATCTTCAGGACTGCCTGAACGTCGACGCCTTGAACTATGCCTGCCTCAACAACTTCGGCGTCGCGAAGATTCAGAAAAATCTTTACAGCGACGCCTTGGGCACCTTTACTCGCGCGCACCGCTTGGAACCCGAGCGCCCCGAAGCGCTGGTGAACTTCGGGTACTTGGCCGATCTTCGCGGCGATTGGAAGCGAGCCGTGTCGTACTACGTACAAGCGGTGAGCGTCGACCCGTACGTTCCGGAGTCGTACGTCAATCTCGGCATCGACTACGAGCACAACGGCCTCTACTCGCTGGCTGAGTCGGCGCTGCTCAAAGGCGTCGCGGCGACCCCGTGGGACGGGCGGATCCGCTATCTGCTCGCTCGAGCCTACGCCGCGCAAGGGCAAAAGACGCTTGCGCTCGAGCAACTCAGAGCGGCAGCCGATTCACTCGACCCCGACGTCGTGCAGATTGCGAAAGAGGAGTCGGCGCGACTGACGACCTCGACCGTCACCACGCCGCAGTGATGTCGAAGCGGGTTCCGGTTTTGCTCCGAACCGGGACCCGCCCAGAGGCCTTTAGGAGCCTGTCGGGCTCCTAGGTTCTAGCGATACACTCTATTTCGACGCGAGCGCCGCGCGGCAGCGCGGCAACTGCGACGGTCGAGCGAGCCGGTTTCGAAGCCCCGAAGTATCGCTCGTAGACGACGTTGACCGCCGCGAAATCCTTCATGTCCACGAGAAAAATCGTCGTTTTCACGACGTCGACGAAGTGGCAGCCGGCCGCGCAAAGCACCGCGCCGATGTTTTCGATGACGCGCTCGGCTTGCTGCTCGATGCCCCCGTCGATCAGTTCGCCGGTCTGCGGGTCGAGCGGGATCTGTCCGCTGCAATAGAGCTCGCTGCCGATCTGAATCGCTTGGCTGTACGGCCCGATCGGTTCGGGAGCGTGCTGCGTTAAGATCTGTTCCGGTTTCATGACGAAAGCGAGTGTTCGGGCATCGTCATCGTTCCCTTAAAGTTCATCGGTGGCTCCTCGATGCCGAAGTTTTGGGCGTATAACTCGGCGATGCGCGCGAGTTCGTCCTGCGTCAGAGCGGGTGCGTCGGGCGCGGCGGCAAACTCGCGCAGCTGCGTGGAATCGTAGATGTTCGGCAGCACGGTCATCACGCGCGGCTCCTCGAGAAGCCACTGAATCGACGCTTGCCCGAGCGTTCGATTGGGAGCCTCGAGGAAGCGCAGCTTTTCAACTTTGGCAACGCCGTTGATCAGCCACTCGTGCGGACGGTGTCGCCGATGATCGTTCTGCGGGAAGGTCGTCTCGGCGGTGTAGTGCCCCTCGAGCATTCCACTCGAGTGGGGGACGCGAATCATGTAGCCCGTCGGTGCGTGCGACGTTGCTGCTGCGCGGATCTGCTCGTCGCCGGGATACTGCTCGAGGATGTTCCAGATGATCTGCAGGCTGGGAGCGTGCCGGCGCCTCACCGCCTCGACGCCTTCCCAGAGCCAGCCGATGGCCGGTCCCAAAGCGACGCCGTACGTCCGGATCTTCCCCTCGCCTTTGAGTGCTTCAAGCAGCTCCCAGAGCGCATCGTCGTCGATCTGCGCCATCCGTGCGTTGTGCATTTGGTAGATGTCGACGTAATCGGTCTGCAGCCGGCGCAGCGACGCCTCGAGCGCTTTGCGGACGAATGCAGCCGAAAAGTCTTGCGCCAGCTCCATCTGACCGCGACGCGCGCCGGCGGCATTCGAGAAATCGTAGCCGAACTTCGTAGCGTAGACGACGCGCTCGCGCCGGCCGGCGAAGGCTTTTGCGAGCTGCTCCTCGCTGCGGCCGTTGCCGTAGGTGTCGGCCGCGTCGTACAGCGTCACGCCGAGATCGAAAGCTTCCCGCAACAGCGCGGCCGCCTCATCGTCGCTCTTGTCGCCCCACCATCCGGTCGACGTCGTCCAGAGTCCGAAGCCGACCTCGCTGACGGAAATCTCGCTGTTGGGATAGGTCCGGTACTTCATGCCAGGGCCTTCTCCGTCGCTTGCGCCAACACTCCAAACGATGAAGGACGACGTCTTGGATGCGGGACTCGATCGGGTCGCCGCTTGGATCCGGCAGTACTTCGAGCATCCCGAAAACTATCGCGTGATGCCGCCGGCTCGTCCGGGCGAGATCGCCGCCTTGCTCCCAGCCGACGCACCCGAAGAAGGCACCGATATCGAGGAAATTCTTGCCGATTTCGAGCGGATCGTCGTCCCGGGTACGACGCACTGGAATCACCCGCGCTTCTTTGCGTATTTTGCAACGAGCGCCGCACCGGCCGGGATTGCGGCCGAGGCCTTGGCCGCCACGCTCGATGTCAAAGCAATGCTGTGGCGCACGTCCCCGGCGGCGACCGAGTTGGAAGAGGTGATGATGCGCTGGCTCGCGCGGCTGCTCGAGCTGCCCCCCTCGTGGACCGGCGTGATCTACGATACCGCTTCGATCGCCGGCTTCACGGCGCTTGCCGCGGCGCGTGAGGCGCTTCCCTTGCAGATTCGCGAGCTCGGAATGACCGGACGCGACTTGCCGGTGCTGCGCGTCTACATCACTGCCGAAACGCACTCGCATGTCGAGAAAGCCGCGATCGCACTCGGGGTCGGGCAGCACAACGTGGTCCGAGTCGACTGCGATGAGGCGTACCGCATGCGCCCCGATGCGCTGCGCGCCGCGATCGCGGCCGACCGAGAGCGTGGGATGCAGCCGTTAGCCGTCGTCGCGACGGTCGGAACGACCTCGACGACCTCGATCGATCCGGTGCACCCGATTGCCGATGTCGCGCGCGAGCAGAGCGTTTGGCTGCACGTCGACGCCGCCTACGCGGGGAGCGCGGCGCTGATTCCGGAGTTTCGCCCGATGCTCGACGGCGTCGAGCTGGCCGACTCGCTCGTCCTCAACCCGCACAAATGGATGTTCGTCCCGATGGACCTTTCGGTGCTCTTTCTCAAGGACGAATCGATCCTGCGGCGTGCGTTCTCGCTCGTGCCGGAGTACTTGACGACGCCCGAAGAAGGGGTCGTCAACTACATGGACTACGGACTGCAGCTGGGCCGGCGCTTCCGCGCGCTCAAGCTCTGGTTCGTCATCCGACACTTCGGTGTGAAGGGAATTCGCCAACGGCTTGGCCGGCACATCGAGCTGGCGCAGGAGTTCGCATCCTGGGTCCGGGCGCATCCCGGCTGGGAGGTGCTGGCGCCGCATCCGCTATCGGTCGTTTGTTTTCGCTACGCGCCGGCGGGGCTCGACGAGGCCGGGCGCGACGCGATCAACGCCGAGCTGCTGCGCGCTGCCAATGCGACCGGCGAGATATTTCTCTCGCACACGAAGGTCGACGGGCGCTACGCGCTGCGCTTGGCGATCGGCAATCTGCGCACGCAGCGCGACGACGTCGAGTTTGCGTGGCGGCTGCTGCGCTCGGAGGCGGAGCGGTGCGCAGGACCTTGATGTAAAGGATGCTTGACATTTAGTAAAGGCTGCTGTACTATGGGCGCATGAGAACTGCGAGAGTCGTCCGCCCTGCCCTCCGCCCGCTTTTACAGATTGCGATTTGTGCGGCGGTCGCGTTCGCCGTCGCGTTCCTGGTCGAGCGAAGCGCGCTGGAGCTGACGCTCCTGCACGCGGTCGCACTGACGCCGGTCGTCGCGGTCATCGGCGGCGTTGCGTGATGGGAATCTTTTGCAGCCCCCGATACCTGGCCGCGCTCGGCGCGTGGTTCGCACTCTATGCGGTTCTGCTGATCGTAAGCCTGACGCTGATCGACCACAACGTCGTTACCGCGATGCCGCTGCGAGTGGTTGTCGGGCTCGCGCCGATGATCGCGGGTTTCGGCATCCTCGGAGTGATTATGCGCGAGTATCGCGCCGGCGACGAACTGCAGCAGCGCATCACCGCCGAGGCGATTATGTTCGCCTTCGGCGCGACGGCGGTCATCACGTTTTCGTACGGCTTCCTCCAGCGCACGGCCGGCGCCCCGGATCTCTCGTACTTTTGGGTGTGGGCGATCCTCGGATCGACCTGGGGAATCGGCAGCTTCATCGCGCGGCGGCGCTACAAATGAAGAATCGCTTGAGGGTCCTGCGCGCGGAGCGCAACTGGTCGCAGGCGGAGCTCGCCAACGAACTCGGGGTCAGCCGGCAGACGATCAACGCGCTGGAGATCCAAAAATACGATCCGAGCCTGCCGCTGGCATACAAGATCGCGCGCCTCTTCGACCGGCCCGTAGAAGAGATCTTCCTTCACGAGGACGCCTAGGAGACAGCCTCCTAGTAGAGGCGCAGGTACTGTTCGCGCTCCCATGGGTGTACGGCACGGCGATAGCGTTCGTACTCTTCGAGCTTCGCGTCGCGAAACGCGTGATAGAGATGGTCGCCGAGCGAACTGCGCACGACCGCGTCGCCGTCGAGCTCCCAGATCGCCTGCCGCAGCGATTTCGGAAGTGTCGTAATGCCGCGCTCGCGCCGTTCGACCTCGCCCAGGTCGTACGTGGAACCGGCAAAGGCGGGGCCGGGAAGCGTGCTGCGCGCGATCCCGTCGGCCGCCGCCCCGATCAGCACCGCAAGGGCGAGATAGGGGTTGCAGGCCGGATCGGGGCTGCGCATCTCGACGCGCGGCGGTCGTTGCGCGGGCGGTACGCGGACGAGCGTGTTCGCGCTGCGGGCCGACCACACCGAATAGATCGGCGCGTCCCAGGCAGCCACGAGCCGTTTGTAGGAGTTGACCGTCGGATTGCAGATCGCGGTGGTCGCCGGTGCGTGCGTCAGCAATCCGCCGACGACGTAGAGCGCCGTCTCTTCGTCGCTCTCCTCGGGCAAGCGCAGATCCACGTGCAGCCCGCTTCCCGCGCGTTCCTCGAGCGGCTTGGGCATGAACGTCGCATCGAGATCGAAGTCGGCCGCGACGTGCTTGGCGATCGTGCGCAGCGTCAGCGCGTGATCGGCGGCAGCCATCGGGTCGTCGTGCGCGACGTCGAGCTCGTGCTGCCCCGCGCCGTGCTCGTGGTGCGCGGACGCCACGGGCACGCCCATCGACTGCAGCGCCGCGACCATCGCATTGCGCGCTTCTTCACCACGGTCGTTTGCGGAGAAATCGAAATACGAGCCGACATCGGAAGTGGCCGTCGACGATTCGCCACCGGCCCCGCGGGCGAATAAGTAGAACTCGATCTCCAAAGCGATGCGAACGCCGGCAAGTCGCGGCGCGCTCTCGACCGCACGACGCAGCGTGCTGCGCGGACAGCCTTCGAACGGCGACCCGTCTGGCATCGCGATATCGCAGATCAGCCGGCCTTCGCGACCCTCGGGGGCCACGCGCCAAGGATAGACCGCGAAGGACGACGGGTCGGGACGCAGGACCATGTCGAGTTCCTCACCGCGTACGAAACCGTCGATCGAGCCGCCATCGAAGGTGATACGGCCCTCGAGCGCGTCGTCGAGGCGGTCGATGGGAATCGAAACGTTCTTGCTGACTCCGAAGATGTCCGCAAAGACCAGACGCACGAAGCGGACGTCCTCTTCGCGCGCGATCTTTACGACGTCGCGCTTGCCGGAAGGCCGGCGCCATTGCGCTTTAGCTGTGGAGTTCATCGATTGCAACCGCCATACGGAAGGTGAGCTGGTCGTGCGGACTCTCGAGTGTTCGCGAGGTGATTTCACCGATCTGCCGGAGCCGGTAGAAGATCGTCTGGCGATGAACGCAGAGCCGCTCGGAGGCCGTTTTGATGTTCTGTCCTACGGCGAAGTACAGCTTGAGCGTGCGCTCGAGATCGGTTTGGTGTTTTCCGTCGTAGGTGCGTAGCGGAGCTAAGACTTCGGCGGAAAACGAGCGCAATCGCGCTGTATCGGCGCCTTCATAGAGCAGCGGGTAGGCTCCGAGGGCTTCGAAGGAGACCACATGGCCGCTTCCAAAGACGCGCCGGCCGATGACCAGCGCTGCTTGCGCCGTCGCTCCGCTGCGCGCTAGCGCCGCCAACGGCTCGATGGTCCCTACGCCCCCGCAGATGCGTAGGGGCGGTTCTCTGCGTGCGGCTGCGCGAGGCAGAAGCCCGGCCGCCGTTCGCGCGTTGCTCGCTTCGACGCTGCGCGCCGCGGGAACGAAGACGAACAGCGTCTGCTCGCGCTCGCAAAACCCCAGTTCCTCGCCCGCGGCGCGAAACGCGTCGGCGGCGAGCGCGCGCAGTTCTGCCAGAGCCGGCGATACGCCGCTCTCTTCGGTTTCGAGCGCGACGACTGCATAGTGCGTCGCCAAGGCGACTTCTTGCAGCGCGGCTTCCTCGCGCGCTGCGCCGGCGTCGGGCAGAGTGCCGTCGAGCAAAGAACTCCAAAACAAGCCGCGTTTTGCGCGCCGTCCGGGGATCTCGCGCCCCATCTCGACGCCGATCGCGGCGGCCGTCAGGCGCACCAGGAGAGCGCCGCTGGGGTCGTCGCCGAAGAGCGAGAGCCAGCCCAGATGGAGATCGCCGCAGAAGATGCGCGAGGCCGTTCCGGGCGCGCCGGATTCGACGATCGCGCGGCCGCTCGGGGGGACGCTGTTCGTTCCGGCTGCGGCGAGGTGACGCCACCGGGCGTCTTCGAGCAGCACGCTTGCGCCGGTGGCGCCGGCGAGGTGTGCGGCGAGCGCTTTCGGCCCGCCGCCCGATGCGCTAATCCGCGCGAGGGCTTCGGCGAAGTCGACGATCTCCTCGGGCCTCACGGTGCCGCAGCATGCAGGCGACGGTGACGCGGGCGGACGCGCGGAAGCTTTTTCGCGATGTCGTCGGGCATAATCGCGTCGATCGCGTCGTCGACCGTCACGATCCCGAGCATCTTCCCGGCGTCGTCGAGAACGGGCACGGCGAGCAAGTCGTATTTCGCGATCGTCGAGGCGACGTCGACGGCGGACGTGTCCGGGGCGACGGTGACGAGATCGGTCTCCATGATGCGCTCGATGAACGCCGTCGGCAGCTCCAAGAGCAGCGTCCGCAGCGAGAGTGCGCCGAGCAAATGGTCGTCCTTGTCGAGCACGTACAGGTAGTAGATGAACTCCGAGACCGGCGCGATCTCTCGAATCTTACGAATCGTCGCCTCGGTCGTCCGATGCGGATAGATCCACACGTAATCGGTCGTCATCATCCCGCCGGCCGTATCTTCGGGATACTGCACGAGCGCGCGCAGCTCGCCCGCCGTATACGCGTTCATCTCGGCGAGCAGCTCCGATTGCTGCTCTTCGGGAAGCTCGGCGAGCAGATCCGCCGCGTCGTCGGCGTCCATCTCTTCGATGATGTCGGCCGCCCGTTCGGTGCCGATGTCCTCGATGAGATTCTTGCGAGTGTCGGGATCGAGATGCTCGAACGCGTCGGCGGCGGTCTCGTCGTCGAGCTGTCCGACGACGGCCGCGGCTTCGCGTGCCGAAAGGTCGCCGATGATCTCCGCGAGCTCGGAGGGATGCAGCCGCGCTAAACGGTTCTCTTTGACCGAAAGACGTACGTGCGAGGGGTTGACCTCGCGAATCGGCGCGACCGAATCCCAAGCGATCATCGAACGCGGCACGTTCCCGATGCGCGAGAGCCAGCGGCGCCCGATCGAGCGAAAGCCCAGCCGGCGAAGAAGCCCGGCGATTCCGACGTCGGCGGCGACGACGCGCAGGCGTCCGCCGGCGTTGGCCAGCTCGATGTCGTTGATGCGCACGACCTTGCGCCCGTCGATATCGACGATCTGCTTGTCGAGCAGGTCGGCAACGAGATAGAGCTCCTCTTGTTCGGCTGGGGCCGGCTCTTTGGGAGCCAGGGTCAGCGCGACGGTTCCATTACGATCGACGTCGGCGACGCTCTCGATCGGCGCGAAACGCAAACCCTGTGCGGTCTTGATAACCAATCCGTCGACCTGGGGGAAGACGGCGTCCGGCTTACCGACGAGAAAGTCGGCAACCCGTCCGATCGGGAGGTCGTTGATCGTCGCGCGCCGGCCTACCAGCTCCGAGACGAACCCCTCGGTGAACGCCATGCTTTGGCGGTTGGACCAATTCGCTCGGAAGACCCGCCGCGCTACGCAGCCAGCGGCGCGCTCCGCATCCAGGCGCCGTTGCGCAACTTCCATTGCGTTAGCAGCGCTCGCGCCGTCCACGCCGCGATCCAGCCGAGCGGAACGCTGTACAGCGCGAGATGAAGGTGCTCGATGCCGGCCCAAGCCAGCGGGATCACCAGCGCGCTGCTCGCCAGCCCGACCGTCATCGAAAAGCGCGTATCGCCGGAGGCGCGGATCGGCGCGAGAGAGACCATCGCCCAGCCTTTGAGCGGCAAGGTCAGCATGTGCAGCGCCAACGGCAGTGCCGCAATCGATGCGACCGCCGCGTTGAGCGTGAAGATGTAGGCCAGCGGCCACGCAAGGAGCGCCATCCCGACCGCGGTCAAGCTGGTGATGACGAGCGAGACGCGCAGCGCGCGCTCGAAAAACCAGCGCGCTCCCTGAGGATCGCGGGCCCCGAGGCGCTGGCCGATCACGATCTGTGCCGTGTTCTGCAGCGGACTCGGCACGACGAAGGTCAGGTCCGAAACAACGTTGAGCGCGCGGAATGCGGCGACGAAGACGGCGCCCAGCGGTGCGAGCATCGCGACGATAAAGACGTCTGGAATCGAGACGCCCAGCAAGAAGATCGTCTCCGGAAATCCCAATCGGGCGCAGCGCACGGCCACTGGCCACGAGATGCCGCGTTCGGCAAAGACGCGATACTGCGGGCTGCGCGCGACCCAAACGACTGCAAATGCCGCGGCAATCGTCTCCGAGAGCAGCGACGAGATTCCCGCTCCGACGATTCCGAACGGGTGGTGCGTCAGCCACCCGAGTCCCAAAACGGCCAGCAGCGGAATGTGAATGAGGTTGACGACGACGAGCACCAGCACGCCGAGCCGTTGATTCCCCGCGGCTCCGATTCCGACCATCAACGTACCGGAGATCGAGATCGGGAGCAGCGCTATGCAGCGCAAAATCAAATAGGTCGCGCTCGCCGGCGCGCTGCGCAGATCGCCAATCATCCAGTGGACCGTGGGAGCTGCGAAGACAAGCGCGAGAAGAATCCAAAGCGCGCCCAGCGCCAGCGGCGCAACCGCTCCCGCGCGCACCGTTCGGCCGTAGCCCTCGAGATCGTTTGCGCCAATTCGCTGCGCGGCGACGATCGCGGTGCCGCTGATAAGGCCGGATACCGTAAACAGAAGCACGAGTACGATCGCGTTTGCCGCCGTCGCACCGGCCAGCGCAATCGTGCCGAGGCTGCCGATCGCGATCGTGTCGACGGTGCCGAGGAGTTGATCGCCAAGGAGCTGCACGGCGACGGGAAGCGAAAGGCGCCGGAACGCGGCGCCAATCTTGGTGTGGTCGACGATCATCGACCCGTCGGGGTCACCTCGTCCAGCGCCGCGAAGAACGCATCGACGTCCTCGTCGGTCGTGTAGAAGTGCGGCCCGACTCGGATGCCGCAGTTCGGGCGGTAGTCGGTGAAGACGCGACGCTCGGTCAAGCGGCGGCAGGCGTCTTGCGCCCCGTCGAAATCGATGCCGATCCAGCCCGTCCGGCGTTGCGGATCGAGCGGCGTGTTGACGCGCAGCTTGCGCTCCAGCGCCATCGCGGCGATCCTTTCGGTCAGCCGGATGTTGTGTTTGCGAATTTGCTCGACGCCGATCGTGCGGATCGTCTCGTGGCCCGGCGCGGCGACGACGTATCCCGGAATTGTCGGCGTTCCGTGGCCGAACCGGTACATCGATGACGCATAGGCGATCGGCGCCTCCTCGAACGCAAACGGCCGTTCGTGCGCCATCCAGCCGGTGATCGCGGGCTTCAACTCATTGGAGAGCGACGGCTTTACGTAGATCCAGCCGCACCCGGGACCGCCGCAGAGCCACTTGTGTGAGCCGCCGGTAACGATGTCGAGGTCGAGACGCAGGACGTCATAGGGAACGATCCCCGTCGTTTGATACGCGTCGACGCAGAGGAGGGCGCCGACGTGCCGGCAGCGATCCTGGATCGTCTCGATGTCGGCCAGCGCGCCCGAGACATAATACGCGTGCGAGATGACGGCGATTGCCGTCTTTTCCGTTATCGCGGCGCAGATGCGCTCGGTCGGGATCGTGCGCCCGTCGTCGGAGGCGACGATTCGATTGACTGCACCGTAACGCTCCCACTCGCGCCACACGTACGTGAGCGACGGAAACTGCAGCGCCTCGTACACGACTTCGTTGCGCTCGCCGCTAAAGTCGATGCAGGTCCCCAGCGACGCCTGCATGACCGAAACGTTTGGGCCGAGGAATACCGAGCCCGGGGGTGCGTTGACGATTGCGCCGATGCCGTCGGCAATCTCGGTGATTCTCGGCAGCCAGCGTTCCCACGCTTCGGGTCCGTCACTCGCCCACTCGTCCCAGTACGCTTCCAATGCTTCTCGCGCGCGGACCGGGGCCGCACCCATCGAGTGACTGACGAGGTACGTGGAATCTGCGAGGATCGGAAACTCTTCACTCCATTTTTTCACGAGTAGGTGCCCTCACCGAGGTAGGTGCGAACCTCCCAGAGCTCGGGAAAGAACTGGTACTGCAGCGTGTTCGCTAAGTAGGCCGCTCCGGGCGAGCCGCCCGTGCCTGGACGCTGCCCGATCATGCGCTCGACCATGCGAACGTGCCGTCCGCGCCATAGTAAAAAGCGCTCGTCGAACTCGATGAGATCCTCGAGCAGGAGGTAGAGGTCGTAGTGCTGCTCTTCGTTGCGATAGATCTTCAGGTACGTTTCGATCAGCTCTTTGTGAGAGTCGACCGCGAAGCCGCGCCGCCGCAGCAGACCTTTGACCCGATCGTAAAGTGAGGGCGAGTCGGCGCGGCGCTCGAGCCGGGCGCGCTGGGTTTCGTCGAGGTCTACGCGTTTGAGCACGTCGGTGCGGCGAAGGCCGCACGCGAACTCGAGCTCGCGAAACTGCACCGACTGGAATCCGCTTGCCGGATTGAGGTGGTCGCGGAATTGATTGAACTCCTGGGGCGTCATCGTCTCGAGAATATCGACCTGCTGCTCGAGCAGCCGCTGGATTGCGTGAACGCGGCCGAACTGCTTGGAGACGCGCAGCAGATCGTCCCGGTCGACCGCCAGCATCGTGCCGTCGATTTCGTGTAAGAGCTGTTTGAACCAGAGCTCGTAGACTTGGTGAATGATGATAAAGAGCATCTCGTCATGGTGGGGCGGCTGCGACAGCGGCCGCTGCAGCGAGAGAAGCTCATCAATCTTTAAATAGGAACCGTACGAAAGCGACACGATTCCGAGGCTTACGGGGGGCGATGGGCTTCTCCTCGAAACGCAGCCGAGTGGCCACTAAGATGAAAAGCGCGCTGTTCGCGGGGCTCGCCGCCGTGTTGACGGCCTGCTCCGGCTCGAGCGGCAGTCACGGTTCCGCCGGGGGGGCGTCTACGACGAGCAATCCGGTTTCCTTCCCGATGTACGATGGCGCCAACGTCCTCTCATCGCACGAGTGGCATCGTACGATCTCAAAGCAACCCGGCACGGCGGATCGAGCGATCTATTCCGAAGGCGCGGGAACCTACGGCGGGCACGACGTCGTGGCCGGCACGCAGGCGTTGATGCCGGCGCTCGAAGCCTGGCTCGGCGACCTGGCCGCCCATCCGCCGCCGGGCTATACCGTCGCCGTTACCGGAAACACGGTCGACGCGGTCCGTACGCACACGCGAGCGCTCGGGTTCGATTTTGAAGCCTTCACGAACGCGGAGAACGGAAAACGACACGGCGTGGTCGTAATGGCCGTCGATCCCCAGCTGCTCGACGAGAAGGCCGGTCCGATGCTGGGTTTGATCTCGCGCTTTAAGAACATGCCCGCGATGTGGCGAGAACCGATCGACGCGCAGGTCAAACACCAGACTGGATTCTCCCTCACCGACGCGACCAATCCGGACACTCCCGTCGGTGCGGCGATCGCCGCGTTAGGTCAGTTGCGCGACTTTGGCGGTCGTGGAATCGTGTTGATCGACGCCGTCAAACAATAACGCCGCTTCGTGAAGTTTTCGCAAGCTAATCTGCGAGAGATCGGCGGTTGGGTCATGCTCAACGCGCTGTGGGTGCCGCTGACCGTTCAAGACACGGCGCTGATGGCGATCGCCGTGCCGGCGACGACGATTCGGCTCGCTCCCGAGAACCACGTCTACGTACTCGCGGTGCTGGCCAGCGTCGTGGCGCTCGCAACGGCCGTCGTGCCGCTCTTCGCCGGGTGGCTCTCCGATGCGTTGCGGCGAAGGGGCGGCTCGCGCCGGGTTTTCGTCGGGGCGGGCGTCGTCATCGACATCGGCGCGCTCGCCGCGCTCGCGTACGTTCACACCCTCGTTTGGTTCGCGGTCCTGCTCGTCATCGCAACCCTTGGCGCCAACGTCGCGCTCAGCGCGTATCAAGTGCTGCTTCCCGAATCCGTGCCGCAGCGCCGCTGGGGGATTGCATCGGGAGTCCGCGGGGCGGCAACGCTCGTGGGCAGCGTGCTCGGTTTTGCGATTGCGGGCTCGATGCCCGATCCTTCGCTGAGTTTCTTGGTCACCGCGGGGCTTCTGGCCGCCGGCGGCCTCTCGCTCTTCGGAATCGGCGACGGCGAGTACGACGCCGAGGAACTCGCGCGAGTTCGTGACTGGCACGATTTTATCGTCGTCTTCGCGGCGCGCGTCCTGGTCTTCTTCGGCCTGACCATGCTCCAGACGTTCGTGCTCTTCTTCGTGCGCGACGTGCAAAAGATCGACAACCCGTCGGCCGGAACCGCGCTCTACGCGTTTTCTACGATCTGCGGGGCGGTAATCTCCAGCGTCTATCTCGGTATGCTCTCGGATCGCGCGCCGCGAAAGATCATCACCTCGATCGCGATCGGCTGCATGGCGCTCGCGACGATCGGCTTTTCACTCGCACCCGTGCTCGCCTGGATGTTGCCCTTTGCCGTCCTGTTTGGGATCGGTTTCGGCGGCGTGATGTCGAGCGGCTGGGCGCTGGCGATGGACTCGATTCCAAAGATGCGCGATGTCGGCCGTGACCTCGGGCTTTGGGGCACTGCGACGAGTTTGCCCAATATCGTGGCGCCGTTGGTCGGAGGCTGGCTGATCGGCGTCTTCGGAGGAACCCGAGGGGGATACCAGGCCGTCTTCGGGCTCGCCGGCTTCAGCTTCGCGCTTGCGGCGCTTTCGGTGCTGCGCGTCGGGCGCCGGCCGGTTTCGTCCTTATGGGGATGGCCGCTGCGCTTCGCTGCGGTGACTTCGAACTACGCATGGGATCACACGGCGTATCGCGTTCGCGTTTGGGGTGCGCTCCCGCGGCGGCGCGGCCCGACGCTGATCGTCGCGAACCATCAGCACGATTTCGAATCCCCGGCGATCGTATCGACCACGACGGTTCGCAGCGGATCGTGGCGGCACCCGATATTTACGGCGAGCTCGCGGCGAATGTACGAGCCGGGGTTTCTGGCCGATCGCCTGCCGTGGCTGAGCTTCCTCTTTCGGGGGGTCAACGCAGGCAACATGCTGATGGCGCTTGGGATGCTGCCGCTCGAGAACGAATTGGGTTCGCGCGCGCTTGCGGCGTTCGCCTGGACGGTTCAACGCCGTCACGGCCCGTTGCTGCTCAGCGAAATCTTCGACGACCGCGTCGCCTCGCGATTTGCGCCCCAGACCAAGAGCAGTGAACTGTGGAAGGGGGAGAACTTTCTTCTCGCGCGCCAGGTCGTCAAGGTCTCGTCGGTGCGCGAACCCTATCGTCGCGAGATCCTCGACGAGACACGCGTCAATATGGAGGGCGATCTCGCTCGCTTGGAAGACGTCGTGCGTCGCGGCGGCACGTTCTATCTTACGCCGGAGGGGCGGTATTCGGTCGACGGCCGGATCGGCACGATGCGCGGTGCCGTAGACCGCCTCGCTCCGCTTGCGACCATCTATGTTTTCGGGGTGAGCTACGACCCGTTCGTCTCGAAACGATTATCGATGCTCTATCGAGTGGAGCAGCTCAATGGTGCGCCGATGGTGCCCAAACTCGCCGCGATTCGGCCGATTGTCACGAGCCAAATCCTCGGTGCTTGGCTTGCGGAGAACGCAGGCTGGTTTACGGAGGATGAGGCCGTGCGGGCGGCCTCCGAGCGCCTCGCCGGGTTACCTCCGCAGCTTTTCGTTGACCCCGAACTGCGGCGTGACCCGAGGCGGATGGTGCGCGCAGCCCTGCCGCTGATGGCGCAGTGGGAGATTCTCGAACGCGACGGCCCACGGTACCGCCTCTCGCCGCAGCGCCGGCACCCTCAGTTCCCGTTCGTGCGCGACATCGTCGCGTACCAAGCCGTCTTTTTGCAAGAGACCCTCGAGCACGCCGCCTACGGAGAACGTCTCGATGCCTGAGTGCGCTCGAATGCGACGAGCTTTGCGCGCAGCGACCCCGCGCTCGCGCCTTTGACGCGGCCGTCGGCACCCAGCACACGATGCGCCGGCACGAAGAGATCGAGTGGCGTCACCGCCATCGCCGCTGCGATCGCCCGGTGCGCGCCGGGGCGTCCGATCGCGCGAGCGACGTCGGCGTACGAGACGAACTCCCCGAACGAGAGCGCGGCGACGATGCGCCACGCGGCGACTTGCAGCGGCGTTCCCGAAAGGTGCAGCGGTAAGTCGAAGCGCGCGAGCCTGCGCGCGAAGTATGCACGCGCTTGGGCCGCGGCCTCGCGCAGAAGCGGGTCGCTGCGGCGCGGTGCGCCGGCGGCCCGGCGCCCCACGAAATTGCTCTCGAGAATCTCGGCTCCGTTGCCTACGATCAACAAGTCCTTACCAAATGGGGTCGCAACGAGGCATCCCGTGTTCCGGTCCGAAACTAAAACGGCGGGAGACTCGTTTTCATGGTGAGACAAATGCAAAATGACCAGGCATCCGTTCGAGTTCTCTCGTTGCTGGCCATCCTAGCCTTGGGGGCCTGCTCGGGCGGTTCTACCACGTCCTCACTCCTGCCGAACGCTGCCTCGTCAGGCCTGGCGGGCGCCGACGACGGAGACGCTCCCTTCCAAAGTGCCGACCCGGTTCGGAGCCTCTGCTCTGCGCCGGCTTCGGCGGACCGAGCTCGTTGCTTTGCGATGGTGCGAACCGACGTCAGCCTGGGCGCGAGTCCGATGTTCGCAACGGCGGGCGTGCAGCCGGCGGGTGAAGTTCAAAACTGCCGCGAGATCTTTCCGAGGGGATACTGCCCGATCGATCTGCAGACGGCGTACAAGTTGCCTTCGCTGACGAACGGCTTCGGGAAAACCGTGGCGATCGTCGACGCGTACGGGTACCACCACGCGGCCGCGGACCTGGCGGAGTATCGCCGAACGATGGGCCTCAAGGCGTGCACGACGCAAACGAAGTGCTTGCGCATCGTCAATCAGAACGGTCAGTCCTCGCCGCTCCCGCCCGAGCCGTCGCCGAACGACGACTGGAAGGGCGAGCAGTCGCTCGATCTCGACATGGTCTCGGCGATCTGTCCGAACTGCAAGATCATCCTGGTCCAGACGCAGGACGACTATACCAACGACCTCTACGCCGGCGTTGCGACCGCAGGTAGACTCGGCGCGAAATACATTGGTGCTTCGTGGGGTATTAAAGAGTTTGGCGGCGACAACGGCACCTTCCATCAACCCGGAGTCGTGATCGCGGCGGCGGCCGGAGACGAAGGAGGAGGCGGAAGTAAAGGCGGTCCGGAGCAGCCGTGTTCGTACACCTACGTCGTCTGCGTGGGGGGGACGCATCTCGTCCGTTCGAACACCAAGCGCGGATGGACCGAAACCGTTTGGAACGACTGGAGCTACGATGCCTGCGGGGGGCCCTGCGGTGCCACCGGGAGCGGCTGCAGCACGAGAATTGCTAAGCCCCCATGGCAGACCGACGGACTCTGCGCCAAGCGCGCAGAGGCCGACATCTCAGCATCGGCGTCGCTGCGTTCCGCAGTGATCGTTTACAACTCCGAAGAGGGCGGCAACCCTTGTCCTAACTATTGCTTCTGGCTCTACGGCGGAACTAGCGCATCGGCGCAGATCATCGCCGCAGCCTACGCACTAGCCGGCAACGCGGGCGCGCAAACCGGCGCATCGAACGTTTGGAAACACCATATGGGACACATTTACGACGCGCTCACCGGTAACAATATCGCGCCGAAACTCGGCATAAACTGTGCCTCAGGCGTGAAGTACATCTGCTACGCTCGCACGGGCTTCGACGGCCCGACTGGATGGGGAAGTCCCAATGGCCTTGGCGCACTTTAACCGATGGCTGGGCGCTGCCGCGATCCTCTTGGCGGTAACCGGTACGATGACTGCGCAAGCGAACGATAGCGCGCTCATCACCAACTCCGGGTCGACCAACACGTTGGGATACCGTATCGAGCTGCGCCCTGACGGCTCCGCAACCGTCGCGATGGTACGCGGGCCGAGTGCCTCACCGAGTCCGGCAAAGTCTTTTACGGTACCTTCCGGCACCGCCAAGCAGTTCTTCACCGATCTCGCCGCGGCGCGTCAGGCGAAGACCGTAACGCAGCCGTGCATGAAGAGCGCCTCTTTTGGATCGTCTACCTACGTCGCGTGGCAGGGTTGGCGCTCCCCGGATCTCTCGTGCCCGCCCAGCGACGCGACTGGAAAGGCGTTGGTGAACGACGTCGAGGAGATCCGCAAGGCGGCGGGCGTGAGCGCGGCGCCGTTACGCCAGGGACCAGTCGAACTCGAATCGCCGGGTCCACCCTGATCCGCAGGCTCGTTCCCTAGCCGTTGGTCGAGCAGCAGCCCGACGGCTGCCGGCGTTCGCAACACGCCCTCGGCTACTCCGCGCTGATAATCGGCGATCGCCGCAAAAACCTCGACCCCGGTTTCACGATGTTAGCCGTCCGCTCGTTACCGTAGCGGACGACCCCGATCGCATCGAGCGCATTCCATCGTGAGCCTGCCGTCGTATTCTTTGCCGCAGCATCGCAGCCCGAGGCGCGGATGTTGGACTAAAGCGCGTGCTTTTCGGAGGCGTTACCTCGTGGCAGCGGCCGTTCACAAGCGCAGGGGAGTAGAGCGCGCAGCCGTCTAACGCCCTCGCTTCGGAGGAGATCGACCGTGAAAACGTTTCGTCATCGTACCGTACTTCTAGCCGTAGGTCTGCTCGCTGCGGTCCTACCGCCGCTCGAGGCGCCGGCCGCGCTCGATATGGCGCTCGGTGCCCGGAAGGTCGTGCAGAATCAGCCGGTTAGCGCGTGTAACCAGGCCGCGAGAGGCGCGCTGACGTCGGTATTCGGCGGCGCGCAGGAGATCGGCAGCGGGGATACGGGCGAATGGCAAGCGTACAACGCCGGAGATACCGCCAACGGTGTGACGCAGTCGGCCGCCGTCCATTGTTACCCCGTCGGAAACGGATACGTGGTGACCTTCACCTGCGCGGCGCAGGTGCCCCCGAGTACCGATACCGCCGCCGCTTTGTGCTCGAAGATTTCGGCGGCGTTCGATGGGAAGACGACCGCGATGCTAATGCGAACGACGAGTGCGGGAGGCCGTTAGAATGGGAAAGCACAGACTCTTCGTTGCGGCACTCTTGCTCGGCACGCTCTGCTGCGGTGCGATAGCACTCGCATCGGTCGATCTTTCGGCCGGCATTCGGTACGTGAGCCCCAGCGGTACCCTTGCGGACTGCAGCGCGAAGGCGAAAGCCGCGATCGAGGCCTATTTGCCGGGCGCCACCGAATCGGAGGCCGGCAGCGGCGAGTGGATGGCGACGGCACAGAATCCGGCCACCGGAGCGCCGAGCGCGGCCGCGGCCGTTCGCTGCTATCCGTTGCCCAAAGGCTACGTCGCAACGTTCCTCTGCTCGGTGCAGCTGCCGGTGAACCCGTATGGAGCCAGTGCTCTCTGTCTCGACGTCGCGCACAAATTCTACGGAGGAGCGCTCACGCCGCTTGCGTCGATGCCGAGTCCGACTCCCGTTCCGAGCGGCTGTGCGACGACGAATCTCGTCGGGAATTGGACCTCCGACGACAACCCAAAGCTGACGTTCAAGATGGGGGTCGACGGTGACGTAACCGACAGCGAGGGCGTCTCCGGCAACTGGAACATCGATGGAAATAAGGTTACGCTGACCTACTACGGAAACCACACGATGACGCTCTCGCCGGACGGCAAGCACTTGCGCGGCGGCGGCTACAGCCTGACGCGCCAGTGTTGAGCTGCGCTTCAGAGTTTTTTCATAGGTTCCGTCCACGATTGGCCGATGAAGCGTTGGAGCATCTCCATCATCCTGTTCGGCGTGTCGGGACTTACGGCATGCGCAAGTAGCAGCGGCGCTGGGTTTGGGGCGCCGGCAAACCTCGCGCGGCCGGCAAGCGCGAGCGGCGGCGGATCGCTGGGCCCGGTCCTGCGCACCTCCGACGGCGGCCAAATCTTTGGGTTCGATATCGATCAAAGCGGTAACGACGGCGTGCTCGCCTCGATCGGCGCGACGAAGATCTCGGTTCAGACCTTCGATACGACGACTGGTAAGATCACGCGGACGTTCGGCGGCGTTACGGGCAAACGCGTCGGCAAAGGAAACGATTACGTCGTCGACGGCATCTTCGCCGGTGACGCCGGACTCGTCGACTACCAGAAAGCGGGGATACCGGGACAGACGCCGGCAAAGGATCGCTACCAGCTGCTCGCTCCAGTGACGAAGCGGCACTTTACCGGCCGCTGGAAGCCGCCCGTCAAGCTCTTTAACGTGCTAGCCTGGGCGCCGAATCAAAGCACCGCGACAAGCGTGGTTTTCGGTTACCAGCGCGAGGGCTCGGATTCGCCGAAACTCCTGGTTTCGGACGTCTCGCAAGAATCGTTCGGCAAGGTGATCGCGCTGGATCCGAATCAGTTTTCGTTGGAGACGCTGCCGCAGCTGGCCCAAGACACGGTTAACGAGCGCGCCGTCATGGCAAGCTCGCCGAGCTTTGGCGCCGCTGGAGGTCCGCCTCCGGTGCTATCGGAGATCGATCTGAAAACCGGAAAGGTGCTTTCACAGTTCTCCGGCGTCGACTGCCCGGGTCTCGAACGGTGCGGGTACGCCAATGGCATCGCATACGATTCGGCGACCGGCGTAGCATGCACGACGACCGAGCTCGACGCGGGTGTCGAATTCTACAAGGTCGCAAAGCAGACCGGTCTGCGCGAAGCACTGCCGAACGACGCCTCGCAGCTTAATTCCGGGGCATACGTTGCCGTCGACCCGATGCAGCGGCTCTTCTTGATCGCACAGCCTTTCTCGAGTACCTCCGGCTCGGGGAGCAGCATTCAAGTCTATGCCGAGAACGGCGATTTCGTCGAGTCGATCAACGGCTTCGATTTCACCGACGCCGGCTCTCTGGTCATTCCGGTTCGGATAAGCATCGATCCGAACTCGCGTGCGGGCTGGGTGAACGGCCCCGGCAGCAACCAACTGCAGGAGTTCTCCTATTAGGACCGGCCAACAGCGACGACCGTAGTTTCCGCGCACCGGCTTCGCTAGAGATGGCGAAGCCGGTGCGCGGCGCAGAGGGGGGTTCCCCAGCGAGCGTTGGATGCGTACTAGTGCAACGCCAGATAGTTCGCCCCGTTAAGAGTTGTGCTCTGGCCTTGGATCGTGCGGATGGGCTGCGCGTTACCGTTTGCGTTCGGGCTAAATTCTTTGATCGCGTTACCCGAGAACTCGGCCGCCCAGATGTGATTCTTTGCATCCGCGGTGACGCCGGCCGGATCATCGAGCCCGGTAATCTGCGCCACCGGTGTCGCATCTCCGGCTGCGCCTTTAGCGAAGACGAGGATGCCGGAATTCTCGTCGGCGACGAGCAGACGCCCTTTCCCGTCAAAGGCGAGCGCGAAAGGCCGGCTTAGCTGCGTGTCGCTGCCGGAGATAGAAACGACAGGGGCGACATTTCCTTTTGCCCCCTTTGCGAAGGCGACAATCGACGCCGAGCCGATGTTCGCGACGTAGAGGCGTCCTTGACCGTCCGTCGCCATGCCGACGGGAGTTGCGAGTTCGGTCTGGGTGCCGGAGATCGTCACGCGCGGCGCGACGTTGCCTTTGGCTCCAGGCGCGTACTCGGTGATTGCCGCACCGCTGAAGTTACTCACCCATAGATCTCCCGACGCGTCGACGGTCATGCCCTCGGTCGGACCGAGTCCCGTCTTCGATCCCGCGATCGTTCGTTTCGGCTTGACGTTACCGTTCGCGCCGGGCGCGAAGATCTCGACTTGGGTGGCGCCGTCGTTGGCGGTATAGATGTTCCCGTGCCCGTCGACGGCGAGCGAATCCGGATCGCTTAGCTCGGTCTTCGAGCCGGCTATCGTCGTCTGAGGGGGGACGTCGCCGGACGATTTTACCTCGAACGCCAAGAGGCTGCCGCCATCGCGGTTGGCGGTGAAAATACGAACACCGGCGCCGGGAATGCGGGCGCCGGCGCGGCCCGGGGCCTGCGCAGGAAGGTGTGCCGGATCGGCGGGAACGAACCCGCCGCCGCTGCTTTGGTTGCCCGCGCAGCCGGAGAGGCCGGCGGCCAGGACGAGTGCCGGCAGAGCGCGGCGGTACGATGCAGATGCAGACATGTGTGGGGTCTCCTTGGCTTCGTGTTTGTCCGCCCCAGCGTAGCCGATGCAGCGCGCGGAAACGTCCGCGCCGGGAGGCCGCTGCGCGCTGCGAGAAGGCTGCCTTCGTGGGCAAGGTTATCGCCGGCGGACGTCTCGACATCCGGCTCTTCGGTCATATGGAAGTAGCTCTTGACGGGGTGCCCCTTCGCTTCACCACCCCGCGAAAGTCGCTGCAGGTGCTTGCCTACCTCTTGCTGCATCGCGCCGTCGCGGTCTCGCGCGAGTACCTGGCCTTCCTGCTCTACCCCGACGACGAGGAAAGCTCGGCGCGCGCGAAGCTGCGCGCGACGTTGAGCGAGCTGCCGAAGATTCTGCCGCCGCCCGCGGAGCGTTACGTTTCGATCGAGAGCGACAAAATCGCATGGAACCCGCAGGCCGACGTCTGGCTCGACGTGGATGCGTTCGTCGAGGCCTGCGCCGATCGCAATCGAATCGGTGAAGCGATCGATCTCTACCGCGGCGACCTGTTGCCGGAGGTCTACGACGAATGGCTCGACGCCATCCGCGAACGGCATCGCAACGCCTATCTGCGATGTCTGGCGGAACGCGTCTCGGAGGCGCGGCGGGGCGCCGACTTTCCGCTCGCGATCGAAACCGCGCGCAAGGTGCTGGTGGTCGATCCGTGGCGGGAAGACATGGTGCGCCGTATCATCGCGATGCGTTACGAACTCGGCGATCGCGCCGGAGCGCTTAGCGAGTACGCGGGATTCGCGAAGCGGCTGCGAGCCGAGATGGGCGCCGAACCTATGCCGGAAACGGCAGCGCTGGCGGAGCGTATCGCGAGCGGGCAGACCACCGACCGGCCCGATGGCGAAGTCGAACGGCCGGCGGTCGCGGGGGCCGGTCCGATTCTGCCGTTCGTCGGACGGCACGATGAGATGGAGCGTTTGCTCGAGACGTGGAGCCGGGTCATCCACGGGCACGGCGCCTGCGTCTTCGTCGGCGGCGAGACCGGTATCGGTAAGTCGCGGCTGGTCTGGGAGTTCGCGCACGCAGTCGAAGATCGCGGCGGGCGCGTACTCGTTGGAGCTACCAGTTCGCCCGAAGCGGTTCCCTATGAAAGCATCGTCGACGGCCTGCGCAGCGGGCTGCCCCTCATCGCGTCGCTCAAACCGAGTATGGCGCTGGCCTGCGTCGCGACCTTACTTCCGGAGGTACACGCCCGCGTCGGATTACCGGCCGTTCCGCGCCTCGACGCCGAGAGCGAGCGCATTCGTCTTTTTGAGTCGCTCTTTCGCTGTCTCGCCGATCTCGCCGCGCAGCGACCGTTGCTGCTCGTGCTCGAGGACCTCCACTGGGCGCAGGCCGCATCGATGGACCTGCTCGAGTTCCTGCTGCGCCGGACTGCCGGCGCAGCGGTAATGATCGTCGTCACCTATCGCGATGACGAAGCCGCACTGTTGCACGCACTGCACCGCCTGCGTCGTGAGGGACGCGCGGCGGCCGGCGCGCAGAACATCTGGCTCGGTCGTCTCTCGATCGCGGAGGTCGAAGAGCTTCGCCGCTCGCTGCCCGAAGTGCACGATCGTCCCGCGGAAACGCTCGTCGCCGCGTCGCAAGGCAATCCTCTTTTCTTGACGCAGCTCGTCGTCGACGTTCGCGAGGACGAGCGAGCCGCGCCCGCTTCGCTGACCGGCATCGTCGCCCGGCGTCTCGAGCGCCTCTCGGAGCCCGCTCGAACGGCCGCCGAGATTGCGGCGTGCATCGGCGATCGCTTTTCGCGCGACGCCGTACGCGAAGTCAGCGCTTGGGACGAGACGGACTTGACCGAAGCGCTCGACGAACTGCTCGACCGGCGGATCATCCGCGAAGCGACCGGCCGCGGATTTCTCGAGTACGCCTTTACCCATCATCTAATCCACGAGGCAATCGCGGATGCCGTCGCGCCGAAAACCGCCGCGGTGCGGCGCCGCCGGGTTGCGCGCGTACTCGAAGATCTCTACCCCGAGCGTTTCTCGGAACTCTCCGGACTTCTCGCGGCCCACTACGACGCTGCCGGCGACTCCGCCAACGCGACGCGTTGCTATCTCGAAGCGGTACGGCGGTCGATTTCGATCGGCGCTCCCGCGGAAGCGAGGACACTTTGCGATCGCGCGCTCTTGCTCGCCGACGCGCGCGGCCGGGCGGAGATACTGTTGGAGCGCGTCACGATCGAGTCTCGCTCGGGAGATAGCGACTCTCGCAGCGCGGCGTTGCAGGCCTTGGAACAGGTCGACGCCGAGCTCGGCGACGCGGCGGTTCACCGAGACGCGCTGCTCCGGCGCATGGAGTTTGCAGCGGGCATCGGCGATCGCGAGATGCACGAGCGCGCGGCCGAGAACCTGCGGGCAAGCATCTCCGACGATGACGCCCGTTCGCGCGCAGCGCTGCACCTGGCCGAAGCGAAGATGGCATTCAACTTCGGGCATCTCGCCGAATCGTACGCTGCAGCCGCCGGCGCGCTGGTCTGCAGCCGAGCGGCGCACGACGAAGCTGAAACGACGGCGGCCCTCTGCGCGCTCGCGCAGGTCGAAGCGCATCGCGGACACCTCTCGACCGCCGAGTCACTCTTCGATGAAGCGGCCCAGGCCGCCGCCCGGGCTGCCGATCCGCAGCTCGAACATCTGGCGCTGAGCAGCGGCTGGACGATCGCCTACCAACGGCGCGACATGAAGCGCTGCCATACGGTTGCGCGCCGCTGTCTGGAACTCGCGGTAAAGCTCGGAGACCGCCCCGCCGAGGCGCAGGCGCACGGCCGTCTCGGCGTAACGCTTTCCGCCGTCGGTACGGAGTACGCCGAAGCGCGCGGGCACTATGCCGACGCCGAGCGCATCTACCGCGAAACCGGCCGGCCCGCCGGCAGCGCCGGCCCGCTCATGAACGAAGCGCTGCTCGAGATGAGGCTCGGATTCTTTGCACGCGCGTGTGCCGCAAGCGAAAAGGCTGCAGAGATCTTCGAACGCGTAAACGACGAGCGCGGACTGGCAAACGGCCTCAACAATCTCGTCTTTCTCAGAGCTTGTATCGGCAACTACGCCGGTGCTCGCGAAGCCGCCGAACTCGGGCTCACGATCGCGCGCGAACGCGGTTTTGGCCTGCTGGAAGCCTCGATTCTCGAGAACCTCGCTTTTGCCGAGGCGCTGGCCGGAAACTGCGTGCTCGCGATCGATCTCGCCGAGTCTTCTTTCGAGCTGCGCTCGCGTTCCGAGTCGCAAGTATGGTCGAGCATGACGCTCGCCAACCTTGCCGTTTGGTACGGTGCGCAGGGAAATCTTCCGGCGGCGCGCGACGCCGTGGCCCGTCTGCTCGCCGATGAAGACGCAATCATGCGGGCAACGGACTGGCCTTCATACTGTTATTGGGCCGCGGCGCAGATCTACCATCTCGACGGCGACCAACGCGCCGCATCGCAGATGCTCGAGAAAGCACGCCGGCTCATGCAGACGAGCGCGAACGACATGGAACCCGAAGATCGGGAGAGTTTCTTGGCGATTCCCTGGCACGCCGATTTAATGCACGTCGTCGAGGCCGCCGACTGGCCGAGTCCGCCGCGCTAGCGCGATCGGTCCAAAAACGGAAGGGCTCACGGCGGCGTCGAACTGCGCCGCCCGGTGCGTGAAGTTTATGCGACCGCGGCGCGATGGCTTGATGAAGGCCGTACCTTTGCTCTGGCAACGCTGGTGACGCTGCGCGAAGCGGCAATGGCGCCGATCGGCACGACGATCGCCGTCGATGTAAGCGGACGAATCGTCGGCAACATCGGCACGGGCTGTCACGAGCCCGAGATCGTGGAGGCGGCAGCGCAGACGGCACGCGACGGGCGGACGCGGCGGCTCGACATCAACCTCACGATCGAGGACGAAATTTTTGCCGCGCCCGGCTGCGGCGCGATCATGCAGGTCGTAACCTGGTTGCCCGAGCTCGCCTTTGCGGAAGAAGCGCACGCGATCGCTGCCGGAGAACGGGCTGCGTGCGTCACCTTCGATTATGCCGACGCTGCGGGCTCGAGGCAGACCTTCAGGAACGAGTATCCGCCAAAGGAGAGCTTGATCCTCATCGGCGCAACGGCACTTGCGGCCGAGCTTGCCGCCATCGCGCCCCGCTCGGACTTCAACGTGATCGTCGTCGATCCGCGACCGTCATTCGCGACGAAAGAACGGCTCGGCGAAGCGCCCCAGATCGTGCGCGAATGGCCGCAGGAGTATCTGCCCGGCGCGCTCTCCGAGCGCACGCACGTCGTCATGCTCTCGCACGATCCGAAGTTCGACCTGCCGGCGCTGCGCTGTGCGCTGCGCTCTGCGGCGCCGTACATCGGGCTGCTCGGCAGCCGTCGATCGCAATCGGCGCGGCGCGCCGCGTTGGCCGAAGACGGCTTCGACGAAAGCGCACTGGCGCGGATTCACGGGCCTGCCGGCCTCGACATCGGGGGCGCGACGATCGCCGAAACCGCACTGTCGATCCTTGCCGAAATCGTCGCGAATCGCCACGAGAGGCTCGGCTCCCCTTTGAGAGCGAGTCTGCGCCAGATACATCGCCGCGAGGAGCTCGTCGCCAACCGAACGCGATAGGAGCTCGTTCCCGCCACAAGCAACTGGGCGAATGCCACTGCCTTTTTTTCGTGGGCAATCGGCCTAGAGCAGCCTTGGCATTGCTTGCGGCCGCATAGAGTGGTAAATTTTCTGTGTAGCCTCCCGCCAGAGCAAAGGAAACCTCATGCTATCGTACTCCGAAAGACTAAAAGCGGCGGCCGGATCGTTCGCCATCGTCGCCTGGCTGGCGCTGGGCACGGCGCCCGCCGCCGCCACCGGCACGGTTGAGATCGTGCAGAGCGATGGGCACTCGAACAAATACGCCGGCGTCCAAATCAAGATCATCCACAGTGCGCTCTATATTACATCGGAAGACGGAAAAGGCACGATCGTCATCACCCGCGCGGCGTGCTCCTATCAGGGTGATCTCCTGGTCTGCTTGGCGCACCACGGCGTACTCGTTCAGTCGGGCGCGACGAAGACGCTCGACATGCACCACGGGACGCTGTACGTGAACTCGACCGACGCACCTGCGCAGCTCGTGATGTCGACCACGAAGGTTCCTCCGCACGGCATCCTGCTCTCGTTCACGACCGACCGCGGAACGTATGTGAGCTTGCGCGGCCGCATTGACAAGGTGGTGAAGTGATGAAGTATCTCTGGATCCTGATGGCCCTTCTCATGGCCGTTCCTCCGGTGGCGGCATCCGCACAGCGGCGCGGCGGGGGTGGCGGCGGAGGGAGAGGCGGAGGGCGACCCTCGGGAGGCATGTCGCGCCCTTCAGGAGGCACGTCGCGGCCCAGCGGTGGGGCGCGGCCAAGCGGTGGGATGTCGTCCCGGCCGAGCAATCCCGGCGGCGGTTTCAACCTCTCGCGCGATACCGGTCGCGCCCCGACGACGGGCGGCAATCGCGGCAGCATCAGCGGCAACCCTAACCGCGGAAACGGCAATCCCGGCAACGGCAACCGTGGAAACGGCAACAACGGCAACGGCAACCGTGGAAACGGCAACAACGGCAATGGAAACCGCGGAAACGGCAACAACGGCAACGGAAACCGCAATAACGGCAACAACGGCAATGGAAACCGCAATAACGGCAACGGCAGCGGAAACCGCAACAACAATAACAACAACCGCACCAACGTCAACAACGGTAATATCAACGTCAACAACAACCGAACCGTCGTGAACAATCCCATCTACGGCGGCGGCGGCGCGTGGGGCTGGAACCACGGCGTCGCGTGGGCTCCCGCTCCCTACTACTGGGGCGGCGGCTTTTGGGGCGCGATGGCGATCGGCGTGACGTCGGCGGCGGTCGGAGCGGCCGTCTACGGTTCGGTCGTGTCGAACGACGTCACCTATAACTCGTATCAGGTTCAGCCGAATACGCCGGGCGAGACGTTCCTTTCCAACTATCAGCTCGTGCAGGTGCAGTGCGGACCTTCGGGCCTCGTCGTCGTATACGGTCCGCAGAATAGCGTCATATGCGCGAACCCGAACAATCTCGTGGCTGCCGGGAGCTATAACCTCAATACCGATACGCTCTCGCTGACGCCGATCTAGCCGGCTCGCTCGCCGGGTGTGCAGCAATGAAACGGGACGCGCTTGCGCGCGTCCCGTTCGCTGGGTTTGAAACGGAGCGCTTAGAGGGCGTTGGCTAAGGCCCAGCCCTTCGGAGCTCCGATACCGGCGGCCTGATTATACCGCGTGGCATTGCACGAGTATGCTCCGTTGCTGCCGGAGGTACACGGCGTGTAGTAGCTGCTGTAACCCGTCGCGGAGAACAGGCTGTACACGCCTGGGTCGATCCAGCCGAGCTTGCTCCCGTGCAGTTCGTTGGCTTCGATGATCAGCGCCACCGATGCCGGTGACGACCATGAGGTCCCCAGATACTCACCCCATTTTCCGCCGGTATAGACCGCAACGGGGAAGAACGGCAGCGAGATATCCGGCTGATTGCGGCCGGTCGTGATCATCCCGGTGATTCCGCTTTGATAGCTCGGCAGCGCGAAGACCGTGGAAACGCCGCCGCCGCCGGAATCGCCGTCCTCGCTCCCCATCGTAACCGTTTCGAGGACGCCTCCGCTCGTATCGGTGAAGTTGATTCCGCCGATCGATGAGAAGTATGGGCCGCCGGCCGGGGCGCTAACGCCCTTGCTGCCGCTGCATTCGTTACTTCCCGAATCGCCGCTCGAAGCGGAGAACTCGACACCCTCAGCCGCCCCTTGTTCGGCAATCGAGTTGGTCGAATCGGCAAACGGAACGTCGCTGGATTCGCAGCCCCCGAACGACGAGTTCACGGCCGTTGCCTTTGCGTCGGTGAGGACCTGGTTGTACGCGTCCTCGATTTGCTGATCGCCGAGCGAACCGATGTCGTAGACGATAACGTTTGCTCCAGGAGCCAATCCTGAAATCGTCTGTACGTCGAGATCCGTCTCGGGGTCGTCACCGCTGCCGCCGCCATCGACGGCTTCATTGGTGACCGTGCCGGATTGGGTGATGCCGGATGCCGACAGATACGTGGACACGTAGCTCTTGTTTACCGGATCGTCGATGACGATCGCGGCGGTGTAGCCGGCGCCGTTGCAGCCGTGCTGTACGGGGAAGTCAAACGGCTTGGCAACGCCGGTCGCCAGCGTCCCGGTGGAGTTGGTCAGCGGACCATTATCCGGCGCGGCGTTGTTGCAATTAGCGCTCGGAGTCGGTGTTGCCGTCGGCTGCGCGGTTGGCGTTGCGGTCGGGCCGGCGGTCGGCGTTGCCGTCGGTTTCGCCGTCGGCGTCGCGGTCGGGCTAACCGTCGGGGTTGCCGTCGGCTTTGCCGTGGGCGTCGGTGACGGCGAGGGCGTCGCCCCCGCCCACGCGACGTCGTCGAGATACTGGTAGAGGTACGTCTGTGAGTATCCGTCGCCAAAGCTGCCGAAGTAGATGTAGTCGGTCTGTCCGGCATAGCGGCTCAGGTTAACCTGGTAGTTGACCCATCCGTTCGTATTGGCGACGGTTTTGTAAAACGTCACGAGAATCGAGCCGCGCGAATTGAGCAGGTAGCCCGCATTCCACGCGTATCGCGTGCCGTATCCCATCGTGCCCTCGTTCGAGCCCTGGTAGACCCAGAAACTGAGGACGCCGCCCGTGGGAACCTTTACCTCCTGCGCGATCGCGGCCCAACCGTTGATCTCCGGCGGTCCGAGCGTTCCCATGAAGGCGGAGTAGGTGCTTTGGTACGACTGCGCGGTCGTAATCGAAACGTAGTTGCCTGAAGTCGTGCTTTCGTTGGTCCAGCCCGGGTTGAGCGAACCGCTCGCAAAGTTACCGTTTACCAGTTGGCCGCTCGAATCGTTGGGTTGTATTCCCCCCAGCGGAACGATCGTGCGCCCTTGCGTATCGGTTTGGAAGACCGGCGCCGTGCGTTGCGTTTCGACGCCGCTCTGATCGGCCACGGTGCGAACGACGACCAAGTTGTTCACCGACACGTCGCGCACGAGCGGGGCGATAGCCTTGGGTACCGTTGCCGGCGTAACGTTCGTATAACGGTCGCCGTACTTTCCTTGATGAACGGCGTGAATCTGCGTCGAGAAGAACTGTTCGACGGCCGTCGTTCGGGCCGTAGCATCGACGATCGTGCGGTTTGGATAGCGCTTTTCGATCTTAAAGCCGGCACGCTCGAGTTCGCGAACTACGCGGCGTTCCTGTTCGGGAGTCGGCGCGAAGTGCTCGTTGAACTCTTTAGCCGTGAGAAAATGGCGGTGCGAGCCGGAGTGCGGGTCGCTGATGCCGGCGACGAGCCGATCGAGTTCGCCTTGATGATTGTAGCGCAGCGTGACCGAGACTCTGGCCGGCGCGTTGGCCGCTCGTCGTCCCGCGTCGGTGTAGCTCAGCGCGCCGGTCAGCTTTGGAACCGCGATCATCGGTTTGTCCGGTGACGCGTTGCGCACTGAAGATTCCGCGGTTGGTCCGCCGTTGCTCGAAAGCAGCGACGGAAGTGAGGAATTCTGTCCTCCGCATGCAGTAAGGGTAAGCGTGAGCCCGAGTAGCGAGGCTATCACGCGTGACGAGTGTCGCATGTGCTTCCTACCTCCAAGTAGCAATAGGCCGCCCAACTCGCGTTGGGGCTGGCGCTTCCCTTCGGCACCAATACAGGCGAGCCTGTGCGCCTCGAAATGTCTATGCGTTAACAAACGATGCAGCGGCCGCTTGCGGTAGTTAGATTTTTGGCGCCGGCGTCGAACTGAAGTTCAGTGAGGCCCGCAAGCTTTCGGATTACGCGTGCGTCGGCTGGAGACGTCGCGCATATCCTTCCTCTTTTTGACGCCTATCGAGCCTTCTTCGCGGGGCGTACGGACGATACGTCGCAACGCTTTTTGCAGGAGCGTTTGGCAGGTGAGGAGTCGGTTGTTTTTGTCGGGTGGATCGCCGCTGAAGCGAGCGGCTTCATCCAGCTCTATCCGCTGTGGTCGTCGTGGTATTGCCGCCGTATCTGGTTTCTGAGCGATCTTTACGTGGCCGAAGCAGCACGCGGCCGCGGCATCGGCGCCGGCCTGGTCGAGCGCGCGATCGCCCACGCGAACGAGACGGAGGCGGCGAGCATCATGGTCGAGCTGCCGCGTCGCGAGCCGCACCTGGCGGACTTCTACGCAAAGCTCGGTTTCGCCAAAGACGAAGTCTTTGAGTTGGCCCGCTACCAGGGTACGATTGCTTTTCACCGGGAGGTAGGGACGATGGAAAAAGGCTTGCCGCACCAACATGACAACGGCACCGTGCACGTGCACGACGACGCCTTCCCAGGGCACACACACGACCATTCACATGCGCACGCCCACTACGACGGCACCGTGCACCGGCACGAGCACTCGCACGACGGAGCCGATCACGATCACGAGCACGATCACGAAGACGAGCGCGATGTCGCGCCCTAAGGGCTCGGGGAAGCTCGGACCGGTAAGGTCGCTGCGCCTACCGCTCGAGCTCGACGAATGGTTCGAGCAGCGGCTGCGGGATGACGCGGCGCGCTCCGCAAGCGACATCCTCCTCGACGCCGTGCACGGCGGCCTTCGGCTGCAGCCGGGGTACATGGGCCGTCAGCACCTGGCGCTGAGCGCGTTTGCTGCTGCGAACGATCGCGTTCGCTACGAGTCGTACGTCGGCGCGCTTGCCGACTCGTTTGGAAGTGCGTACGTCAAGCATCTCGAGGCCTGGCTGGTTGACGATGGTCTTCTCCCTTTCGAGAGCCCCGCCATCGACATTGAGGCGATCCACCCCACGGCAAACGTTCCGGCTACGGCGCCTCCAATCCAACCCGATTGAAGGCTCGCACCGGCGATATTCGCTATTTCAATACTGCCGATCAGCACTGCAACCAGCACCGACGCTGCGGTAACCGCAACGTTGTAATACAACTTGCGCGCCGGGTTCAGGAACGCCCATCCGTAGGCGCCGAGCATCAGAATGCCGTCGGTCGTGTCGATGAGGGACATGCCGACCGTGAATAACGCCGGAAATAGCAAAATAGCCCACACCGGCAAACCTTTTCCCGCCTCGATTGCCGCGATTCCCAGCAACCCCACCTCGGTTGCCGTGTCGAAACCTAAACCGAAAAGAACCCCAATGGGGTACATGTGGCGGCTGCGCGTCACTAGGCGCAGGAGCGGTTTGAAGAATCGTCCTAGGAGCCCGCGCGCCTCGAGCGATTCCTGAAGGCTCTGCGCGCTGTATGCTTCGCCGGCCGCAATGCGGCGCATCGCTCGCAACAGGTCGGCGAGCACGAATGCGTTGATGGCGGCGATAATAAAGAGGAACAGCGCCGATACGCCGGTGCCGACGGCGCCGCCGACCGCCTCGAAATTGGGAAGCCGGCTGCGGACCGCGCTCGCGCCGAGCGCGATTGCGACGGTGAGCGCGAAGACGATGGTCGAGTGCCCGAGCGAGAAGTAGAAGCCGACCGCAACGGGCCTCTTGCCCTCCTGCATCAGCTTGCGCGTCACGTTGTCGATTGCACAGATGTGATCCGCGTCGACGGCGTGGCGTAAGCCGAACGTAAAGGCCAGCAAAGCGGTGCCCAAAAGCAGGGCATGCGCGGGCGAAAAGACCGCGAACGCGAGGACCCAAACCAGCACGTTAGCCGCGAGAAGCAGCGCGTACATTGCGACGATTTTCCTGCGCGTGGAGCCGGTCACGCACGAGCGGTTCTACGTGGGAAAATGCGGCACCGGTGCGTTCTTGTAGACAAATACGGCGGCTACGGGGCGACCGTCTCGCGCGCTCCTCCGTTTTCGCGCCGGGCCGCATCTTTTGCCAGCACCTGGCTTAGTTCGCTGCGAAGCTCTCCGAAATGGATTGAAAAGGGCGCGAACCATTTCCACTCGGCCGCGTGCGCGGGCTGCCGGTCGCCCCATTCATTGGTCAGCCGGCGGAGCTGCTGACGAAGCGATTCGCCGAGCGTGCCCGCGCTGCGTGCCGCTTGCAGAATACGTTCGCACTCGCGCACGTCGCAGCCGACCCGTTCGCCAAGCACGTAACCGTTTCTCGCATTTTGAACCGATTCTCGGTCGCCGACCTGCGCGCGGGTCCGCGAAACGCACATTTTGAGCGCGTTGACGCCGGCCTTGCGGTCGAGCGCGGGCCAGAGCGCCGCGGCGAGCTTCTCGTTCGAGGTTCCTGCCTCGAAGAGCGCGAGTGCGGCGAGCAACTCCAGGCCGCGGTCGGAGACGTGCAGGACCTCGGAGCCTCGGCGAACTTGCCCGCGGACGATGTCGACGAAGAGCCGATCGTGGCGCGTTCGAAGCGGCGAGCGCGCGACGCGTACGGCAAGGCGCTTGAAGATGCCGTAGTCGCGCGGCTCGGGTGAGTCGATCAGCAGCTCGATCGAGGTTTGCAGCGGTGCCGATTCGATACGCGCGGCAATCGCGCGCGCCTCGATCAGCCGCCGGCGCTGTGCCGGCGCGAGAAGGGCGGCGCAGACGCGTACGACGATTCGCAGGAAATCGTTCTCGCATCCATCGATCCGTTCGATCGCGCGGTCGAGCAGCGCGGCGGCTCGCTCGAGGTCAACGCTTCCGAGCGCAGCCTGCAGGTCGGCGAGCGCCGCTTCTTCGATCGCATCGACTGCCGGAAGGCCGCAATCCTTGACGATCTGTTGCGCGGCCGCGACGCGATCGTCGTCGTTGCCGTACCACGCCGCGCGCGAGGCCGCGCGGGCCGCTTCGACGATCCGTTCGGTTGGCCCGGTCCGCAAGGCGAAGGATAACCGCTCCTCGCCGATCTTTAGCAAGTCGTCCCAATCGCCGTGGGTTACCGCCTTCTCCATTGCGATGACGGCGCGCTCTTCGTCGAAGCGCAGATGCCGCGCGCCGTGGACGGCGTCGGCTTGCTCGACAAACGCGTCGGCTTCGAGAAACTGCCCTTGTTTTGCGGCGACGACGGCTGAGGTTATCAGAACGAGCCGGTGCTCTTCGGGGTTTTCGTCCGCGCAAGGCCCGGGGCCGAGACTTTCGAGCGCCGCACGCGCCTCGGCGGACCGATTTCGCTGCGACGCGAGCAGCGCGCGGCGCACGCCCAGCCGGCGGTAGAGTGCCGGAGCCGCTTGCGGGGCGACGCCTTGCTGGAGTGCGGTCGATTCACGGTGAAGTCGTTCGACGTCGACCGTGCGACTGCGATCGCGCAAAACTGCCATCCAGAGTCCCGGCCGTGCGACGATGACCGAAACCGGGATCTGCGCGAGCACCTCGATCAGTCGAAGCGAGGGTTGCAGGAGCGTTGCCGCCGGCAGACGATCGAGCGCGGCAGCGGCGGCGGCGCAGTCGCCGGCGACATTGTAGAGTTCGCCCGCTCGCAGGAAATCGCCGAGCAACGCGTTCCCGCCGGCCGCCCGCAGCACGTACTCGCTCAAATCGGCGCCGTAACGCGCACGCAGCGCGGCGTGCAAAAGCGGATGCATCCGATACACGCCGGATTCGTACGAGATGAAGCCGGGAAGCCGCAGAAGGCCCTCGACGATCGGCGCCGCGTGGGAGATGTCGGTCGCGGCCGAGATGTCTTCGAGCGTCGCTTCTCCGACGGCGGCCGCCGCGAGCAGGGTCGTGGTCATTTCCGGGGTGAGCGCCCCCAACACTTCGTTAAGCAGATACTCGTGCGGGTCGGTCGCGATCGCGTCGAGTCGGTCGAGCAGCTGCTCGAGTTCCGGCTCGTAGTGCGCGATCCGCGCCAAAAGCAGGAGCGCCATCGGCCATCCCGCTGCAAGCCGCAGGATTCGATCGACGATTGGTTGTGCGAGGTCGCTGCCTTCGAACACGCTTGCCGCTTCCTCACCGTCGAGTTGCAGCTCGGCCGGTCCGAGAGTAAGTACTTGGTGCGGCGCCAAGTAGCGCCCGATTTCGAGCGGCAGCGGTTTGCGGGAGCTGAGCAGCACGGCCCGTTCGGAAGGCCGCGCCGCCAGCATATCGCCCACGAGTGCGAG